>CBDUKI010000101.1:0-8927 GCA_965367765.1 uncultured Henriciella sp. | reverse complement strand
GCCTCAATGGCGTTCCCGGCCAGGATGGGCCAGACTTTGTGCGCCTCTGGCAGGGCAAATTCTGCCGTGACCATGGCCTGTTCGTCGCCAGCCCGAACCATCTTGCGATTGGCCGCACCGCCGAGCACGAGGCCAAGCGCATCGAGAATAATGGATTTACCCGCACCTGTTTCCCCGGTGAGGGCGGTGAACCCTGACTCCGCCTCCAGATCGAGACGCTCAATCAGGACAAAAGAACGAATGGACAGCGCAACTAACATGCGCCTCCATACCATGAGAACAAAACTGGAACAACACCCTATTTTCCGCCGGGTATCAGCCTTTGCAGCCAGGTGCGTCTTTGCGTTTCACCAACCGCATCAGGGTCCAGGCCCTCATTGTTGAGCAGGCGGTAACTGTCACGATACCAGCGACTTTCCGGGTAATTGAAACCCAGCACAGCGCCAGCCGCGAGGGCTTCCTGTTTCAGGCCAAGCGACAGATAGGTCTCGACCAGGCGGTGCAGAGCCTCTGGTGCGTGACTGGTGGAATCATACTCGGTGACGACATTCTTGAACCGGTTGACCGCCGCAAGATGCTGGTTGCGGCGCAGATACCAGCGCCCAATCTCCATTTCCTTGCCAGCCAACTGGTCATAAACCATGTCGAGCTTGATCGTGGCGTCGCGCGCATAGTCGCTTCCAGGATAGCGCCGGACCACGTCCAGCAAGGCATCCTCGGCCAGTTCCGTCGTCTTCTGGTCACGACCAACATCCATGATCTGCTCGAAATAGCTCGCCGAAATCAGGTAGTAGGCATAAGGCGCGCCCTGCCCGGCCGGGTTGAGCGACAAGTAGCGTTGAGCCGTGCTGATCGCGTCATCATATCTGCGAGACTGATAAGAGGCATAGGCCGACATCAGGGAAGAGCGACGGGCCCATTCCGAATAAGGATGCTGGCGCTCAACCTCATTGAACAGGAGGATAGCGGTTTCATAATCGCGCGAGTCCAGCTCATCGGTGGCCCGCTGGTAGAGCTGCTCAACCGGTCGTTCGACATAAGCGATTTCACTCGACCGGTTCGGGCTCTGGCAGGCGGCCAGGGTAACGCCAAGGAGCGTGGCCAGGATTGCGGTCGCGGAGGATTTTTGCATGGCTGGGATCGTCACTGCTGCTTCAGGCACCAATTTCATCAGCTATACTGGTTTGTAAAGCCCGATACTGCGCCAACCAGGCAATCATGACCGCAGGCTGATTTGTTCAATCTTATCAATGGTGAGCCCCTCTGATCATGGCCACGCTGAGGGCTTTCCGGTCATCAGCAAGGGACAGAAAAGATATGTTATAGCATCTTTATCTGTTTGTTTTTGTTGACTTTTATGTAAATTCTTCTAGATTTCTCAGATGAGTCACCATCATCATCACGACCATCCCGGCCATAGCCACGCGCCTGCTGACACCGCCGATGGACGCCGCCGTGTCGCGCTGGCAGCAATCCTGACATTTTCATTCATGATTGCCGAAGTGGTCGGCGGCCTCCTGTCCGGCTCGCTCGCCCTGCTGGCCGATGCCGCGCACATGCTGACCGATGCCGGCTCACTGGCCCTGGCCTGGCTCGGCTTCAAGCTGGCTGAGCGCCCAGCAGATACCCAGCGGTCCTTCGGCTGGGGCCGGTTCAAGGTCCTGGCCGCCTTCGTCAATGGGTTGACTCTGGTGGTACTGGCGATCTGGATCTTCGTTGAGGCGATCCAGCGCCTGCTCGACCCGGCCCCGGTGATGGGCAACCTGCTGCTGGGCGTCGCCGTCATCGGCCTGCTGGTCAATATCCTGGCCTTTGCCATCCTGCATGGCGGCAATCACGAGGATCTGAACATGCGTGGGGCCTTGTGGCACGTGGCCGGAGACCTGCTCGGCTCGGTTGCCGCGATTGGCGCAGCCATTGTCATTCTGCTGACCGGCTGGATGCCCATCGACCCGATCTTGTCCATGCTGGTCGCCGCGATCATCGCATTGGGCGGCTATCGCCTCGCCCGAGAGACCGGACACATCCTGATTGAAGGGGTGCCCGACGGCCTGTCCCCTGCCGTGATCCGCAGCGACCTCGAGGCCGAACTGGCCGATGCGCTAGCGGTTCGTCATGTCCATGCCTGGGCGCTCAACGAAAGCAAATCGCTCATCACGCTGGATGTGCATGCCCGCCCCGGCGCCTGCCCGGAACGCCTGCGTCTGGCGGTCAAGGATCGCATCCGCGAGCGATTTGGGGTCGAACATGTCACAGTCGAGATCAAGCTGGACCCGGTGGACTAGGCAAGGTCAAACCCACCCAAGCCCTTGATAGGCCTCAGTATTCAAAGTTTCGCGCATGAAAAAAGGAGGCCAAAAAAGCCTCCCTTCTCCAATCTACGCGTAATCTACTGCGCTATACATACTCAAATTCGCATGAATAGCAAATTAACCCGCGTTCACCCGTTCAGTGTCTACTGAGTCAGGGTTGAAGTCACGGTTTTCGCCAGGGCACGGGCCTGGGTTTTCCAGGCTTCGCGTGTGGCGCGGCCAGGGAAGTTGATTTCCGCTTCCAGGGCTTCCAGCTGAGCTTTCTTCAGTGCTGCCAGCTGCCAGTAATGGTAGATGCCAGCCTTTTGCAGACGCTCAGCCAGAACCGCACCAACGCCCTTGATCAGGGTCAGATCGTCTACGGCACCAACCGGGGCAGTCAGGCGACCAGCTTCATCGGTTGCTGGTTCAGCAGCGGCCTTGGCAGGCTTGGTTGCGGGCTTGGCCTTCGCCTTGGTTTTTGTAACCTTGTGAGCCTGCTTCTTGGCCCGTTTCGGGTCACCAGCAACAGCGGCAATCTCGGCGCTCAGACGCTCGACACGTGCAGCCAGCTTGTCATCGATTTCAGGAGAATCGGCGCGCAGGGCAGCGACCTGCTCTTCCAGCTCGTCCAGCTTGGCGTGGAATTTCTCTGCCTTCTTCGCCTTGCCGTTAAACTTGTCGAGGCCAAGGGCTTCGCGCATACGCTCCATACGGGCTTCCAGACGCTCGCGCTGGTCTTCCTGGAACTTGCTGACATTTCCGGCCACTTCTTCGCTGGCGTCCTGCATGCGCTCACGCATCTTGTTGACCTGCTCGCCAACCTTGGAGAAGCGCTCATTCATCTGCTCTGTCATCTTGGCGACAGACTTGTTCGAGCTCAGGCGTGCACGGACATCACCTTCGATTTCCTCACCGCGAGCCACCAGGTCTTCAAACAGGGTTTCGCTTTGCTCGCTGACCTTGCCAACGCCTTCGGCAGCCGCGTCATAGGCCTTGCCATAGGCGCCAACGCCAGCCAGCCAGATCTTGTGGGCGACTTCAAAACCTTTGCCTTCCATGACGTTCTTCATCATCTTGGCACGAGCTTTCTTTGCTTTTTCTTTTTTCTTGGCCATTTCGAGGCTCCTTTCAAAACGGGGGATGGCTTGATGCCTGTCCCCATTGCCCCCGGTTTTACAGGGCGCGTCTAGAAAGGTCATACTAATCGCTGGCTGGGTCGGTTTGACGGGGTGTTTTCACCACTCAATGCGAAGGCAAATTGTAACACACCCTGTTAGGTTTTCATGCTAAACTCTCCAAATGAAGGCAAACCTGTTCTTCGTTGGGGGCGCGGCCCTGCTATTCGGCCTCTTCATCCTGGGGGCCCCAGCCGAGTTCACCGAGCTCTGGCTGGATTTGAGGGCAGCTGGCAAGGTCACGCTCGACCAGTATGACGCCACCTGGATGAAATTTATCATGCCGCGCATCGGCCTTGGCCTGCTGGTCATTGTTGCCATCCAGGTCGGCTTTTCAGCCCGCAGCTCAAGCAATCGCCGCTGGCGCTAAACGTGCGCCTCGTCAAAGCCCCCTATCTTCAACTCAGACGAATGCGGCCGCGACACGCCTGACACAGAACAGTCTGTTGTTGAATTGATCTGAATAGTTGGTGGTTCGGGGGAGACTTGAACTCCCGACCTCACGATTATGAGTCGTGCGCTCTAACCAGCTGAGCTACCGAACCATCGGCTGACAATCGCCAAGCGGCTGCAATACACGCCTCACGCCCCGCGCGCAACACCTTCATTCCACCAAATCTGCGACATGTTCCGCGATCGAAAGTGACGAGGTCAGGCCGGGGCTTTCGATCCCCAGAAGGTTGACTAGAAAGCGGCCCGAGGTCTCGATCAGGAAATCACCAGACGGTTCGCCCGGGCCTACCAGTTTCGGGCGCACCCCGGCATAATCAGCCGCCAGGTCACCATCTTCAAGGCCGGGCCAGTAGCGCCGCGCAGAGGCATAGAAATGTTCAGCGCGGGCCGGATCGACACGATAGTCGAACGGCGGCCTGGCATCTGCTGGCAACCACTCGGCGTCAGGGCCAAGCTTGCCCCGCCCGCCAAGGTCTACGGTCAGGTGCAGGCCGAGGCTGGCGCGCCCCGGCATCGGATAGATCAGGTGCGAGAAGGGCGTCTTGCCAGTGATCGAGAAATAGCTGCCTTTGACATAGCGCGGCGTCGGCAGGTGGTCAGTATGCGGGCCATCAATACGCGCCGCCAGGAAGACCGAATTGTGCCCGGCCGCATTGATGACCGTGCGCGCCTTGATCGTACTGGGGCTGGCCCCACCGGCGACCAGTTCGACGCCATCTGGCAGCACGCGACCGCGCTCAACCGGCGTTTCAAACGCAATCATGCCGCCACGGTCTTCCAGTTCGCCTTGCAGGGCGAGGAAATAGCCATGGCTGTCAAAGATGCCGGTCTCGGCTGAGTGAATAGCGCTCGTGATGTCGGGGGACAGGGCCGGTTCGCGCTGGCGGGCCTGATCGCCGGTGAGTACGCTCAGCCCTTCGACACCGTTCGCCTCGGCCCGCGCCAGAATGTCTTCCAGGCCGGCGGCCTCATCGGCATGGGCCACGACCAGTTTGCCGCAACGCTTGTAAGTCACGCCATGCGTCTCAAGATAATCATAGAGCAGGCGTCGCCCGGCGACCGAGTGGCGCGCCTTCAAAGAGCCGGTGGCATAATAGATTCCGGCATGAATGACTTCGGAATTGCGTGAAGACGTGTGCGCCGCAATCAGCGGTTCGGCCTCCAGCACGATCACTTCGCGCCCGCGCATCGCCAGGGCTCGCGCCGTGGCCAGCCCGATGACCCCGGCACCGATGATGACGATATCAGCTTCAAATCGCTCCATAAGCTCATTCACCGCTCAAAAACCGATTGGGCCAGAGCGGAATCTGCGTTAAGTTGACGCACATGCGATGCTTGGTCTTCATCTGCGTATTGCTGGCGCCCTCGGCCTTTGCTGACGACGCGGCGCATCTGATCGCGTTCTCCCAAGGGCGCTACAGTGAAGCGGTTGACCTCGCCGATGCCGCGCCGAACGAGGACAATCTGGCCTTTGCCGCACGTGCCTTACTAGCTGAAGCGATGAGCGCGCCGGACCATTCACCGCCACAAGCGCTTGTCATTCGCGCCGAAGACCATGCGCGCGCGGCGCTTGAGCTGAACCCCGACCATGTCGAAGCGCGCCTGCAGCTGGCAATTGCCTTGTCACTGCGCGCGCGCCCAATGACCACGCGCGAAGCCCGGCGCTCGGGCTATGGCGACGACGCCCGGGATCTGGTGCGCTCCGTCCTCGTCGATGATCCTGACAATTTGTATGCGCACGGCTTCATGGCGGTGTGGAATCTTGAGGTTGTGCGCCGCGGCGGCGGGCTTGGGGCCGCGATCATGGGGGCGTCGGTCAAGCAGGCGCGTCGACACTATCATGCCGCGATTGCGCTCGCCCCGGATGATGCCTCGACCCACTGGCAGTACGCCAAGGCGCTGACGGCACTCGACGCCGACAAGTATCGCGACGAAATCGACACAGCCCTGAATGCAGCCCTCGCCGCCTCGGCCAATTCAGAGCTCGAGGCGCTGATGCAGGCCCGCGCCAGCCAACTGCGCCTCGCCCTGCAAACCCTTCCCCACCACGACTGTGAAACCCTCGCGGAGCGGATGCTGTAGGCAGCCCTACCCGGCCAGGCTGGCTTCGTCCTTGGCATGTTCAAGGAAGCGTTCGGCTTCCAGCGCGGCCATACAGCCCATACCGGCGGCGGTAACGGCCTGGCGGTAGGTCTCGTCGGTGACATCGCCCGCCGCGAACACGCCTGGAATATTCGTTGCTGTCGAATCCGGAGCGGTGATCAGGTAGCCATTGTCCTTCATGTCGAGCTTGCCTTTGAAAAGCTCGGTGGATGGCGAGTGGCCAATGGCGATGAACACGCCATGCACCGGCACATCGGTGGTTTCGCCCGTCTTGACGTTTTTCAACCGCGCCCCGGTCACGCCGAGCGGGTTTTCGTCGCCCAGCACTTCATCGAGGACGCTGTCCCAGATGACTTCGACCTTGGGATGGTTGAGCAGGCGATGCTGCAGGATTTTCTCGGCGCGCAGGCCGTCGCGGCGATGCACCAGCGTCACCTTGGAAGCAAAATTGGTCAGGTAAAGTGCTTCTTCCACTGCCGTATTGCCACCGCCGACAACGACAACATCCTTGCCGCGATAGAAGAACCCGTCACAGGTCGCGCAGGCCGAAACGCCAAAGCCCTTGAACTTGTCCTCAGTGTCGAGGCCGAGCCAACGCGCCTGCGCCCCGGTCGAGATGATCACGCTGTCACCAGTATAGACGGTGCCGCTCTCTCCGACGGCGCGGAACGGGCGGCTACTGAAATCAACCGAGGCAATATGGTCCTCGGCCAGGCGCGCGCCCATTTTCAGGGCATGTTCCTGCATCTTGATCATCAGGTCGGGGCCCTGGATTTCGGCAAAGCCCGGATAGTTTTCCACTTCGGTGGTGATGGTTAGCTGGCCCCCTGGCTGCAGGCCGGCCACCACCAGTGTGTCGCGCATCGCCCGCGCGGCATAGATCGCCGCCGTCCAACCGGCCGGACCGGAGCCAATGATCAGCACTTCTGCGTGCGGGGAATTTGTCTCTGTATCGGCCATCACCGTCTCCATTTGCCGCCCTCGGATGCGGCCTGAATTTCTGTTCGCCAATATCTATGGGGATTCGCATGCCCGGAATAAAGGGCTTGTGCGTTCGTACAGCTGCGACGTTCAGGCTTCGACGCCAACCGCCCAGGCCCAGTGTTCTTCGCCGCGCCAAGCTGCATAGGTCACCGGCCCCTCCAGGCCCACGGACTTCATCAGCCGCCGCATCCAGTCATCCCCCGGCTCCATGGACGCAGCGTGGATACCCCACAGCAGCTGGGCCTGACGCAGGCGGGTCTTGTCGAGCGAACCATAAAGGATGGGCTGGGCCCCGCGACAGCGCGAGAATTGCGCAAGGCGGAAAATGTCCCCCGTGCGCAAGGCGAGTGGCGTGCCATTGCGCTCGGCGATCGCCATGGCAGTTTCGGCAATCGTATCGACATCATCATCGGCCTGTCCACCGCCATCAAACTGGCTCATGGCCTGACGGAAATCCCCGGCAGACTCGGTAGCGCGGATGATCCGGTTCATGATCGCCACGGCGGTCGCCGGATGGCGCCCGACGGCCGTTTCCGCCGACAGCATGACCGCATCAGCCCCCTGATAAATAGCCGTGGCAACATCGCTGGCCTCAGCCCGCGTCGGGGCGGCATTCTCGATCATGCTTTCGAGCATCTGCGTCGCCACGATGACCGGCTTGGCCGCATTGCGAGACACGCGAACGATGCGCCGCTGGATAATCGGCACCTGTTCCGGCGGGAATTCGACACCCAGATCACCGCGCGCAATCATCACCGCATCAGTGGCCGCAACAATCTCTCGCAGATTGTCGATCGCGGCTGGCTTTTCGATCTTGGCGACAATCATCGCGCGGTCCTGGACGAGCGCGCGCGCCTCGTGAATATCCTCAGCCGTCTGGACGAAGCTCAGCGCAATAATGTCGACGCCCATGTCCAGCGCGAAGGCGAGGTCATCACGATCCTTCTCTGACAGGGCGGGCACGGGCAGGGCCTTGCCACGCACCGTAAAGCCCTTGCGATCCTTGAGCACGCCGGGCAGTTCAGAGCGTACCCGGGCATTCGCTCCGGCCTCCAGTACGGTGAAGATCAACAGGCCGTCATCGGCAAGGATCGTATCGCCTTCTTCGAGCACATCGAAGATTTCCTTGCGCGGCACGGGGATCGTATCGGGCTGGTCGGTCTCGGCCCCAACAACCAGCTTGTACTCGCCATGGAACGCCAGTTTCAGCTGGCCATCAGGAAACCGGCCAACCCGGATCTTCGGTCCCTGCATATCGGCCAATACGGCCAGCGGGCGGCCCAGCCCCTCTTCGATCAGGCGGATCGCCTCACACGTCTGCTTGTGTTTGGCCTGTTCGCCATGACTGAAATTCAGCCGGAACACATCGACGCCCGCCTCGGCCAGGAGGCGGATCGTCTTGGTGGAGGAACTGCCCGGCCCAAGCGTCGCGACAATCTTGGCGCTGCGCCCACGCAAGCCGATAATCTCTGGCCTCATCTCAGCCCCCTCATATGGTTTGACGGGCCATGACTAGCGCGAGTCTCGCCCTGCCCCCAATCCCCCGAATGCGGATTTACCGGGGAAAAGAGACAAGGCGGGTCTGGCCAGCCTAGTTGCGGCTCTTGTCGACCAGGCGATCGTTCTGCGCCCAGTGCATCATGCCGCGCAGTTTTTCGCCGACTTCTTCGATCAGATGGTCGTTCATCTTGGCCCGGCGGGCCAGGAAGCTTGGGGCGCCTGCCTGGTTTTCCAGCACCCAGTTGCGCGCAAACGTGCCGTCCTGAATGTCGGTCAGAACTGCCTTCATCGCCTTCTTGCTTTCGGAATCGACGACGCGCGGGCCGGAGACATATTCGCCATATTCGGCGGTGTTGGAGATCGAGTAGTTCATGTTGGCGATGCCGCCTTCATAGATCAGGTCCACGATCAGCTTGGT
>CBDUKI010000100.1:0-9010 GCA_965367765.1 uncultured Henriciella sp. | reverse complement strand
AGGCCGACAGGGCAAAGGCGGGCGAACACACCTGGTCAGTCCCGCGATGGCCGCAGCGGCCGCTGCCCAAAGCACCGCTGACCAGGCGCTTGACCAGGCTGGCCTCGATTGCATGACCAATGTCGTGCAGAAATCCGACATCGGCACCTGTGCGCCGGGTTACACCGTGATGGGCTGCAGCCAGACCCGCTACACCACACGCGCTGGCGGCCTGTCCTTCCTGCGTGAAGTCAATTCCGACCAGTGCCGCTTCAATAGCCGCGTGCTGGAAATGCATGTGCGCTGCTGCCGCGCCGCGCCAGATGGCGCCGACAGCTAGGCAGACGGCCTTCAGCCTGAACCATTGAGAGGGAGGGACTGGCAAAGTCCCTCCTTTTTCATTTTGTGCACTTATGATCGTCATAATTTGCAATGCAAATTGCAATGACGCCATCACCCCCGCCATCTAGGGCAGGATCGGCGCGAATGAGTTTGTGGAGTATTGTGACATGTGCGGAATTATCGGGGTGCTGAGCAAGCAGGATGAAGCCGCACCGAGAATTGTCGAAGCCCTGCAAAGACTGGAATATCGCGGCTATGACAGCGCCGGGATCGCCACCCTGGACGCCGGGCGCCTGGCGCGCCGCCGCGCCGCCGGGAAGCTGAAGAATCTCGAGACCGTGCTGGCCGATGACCCCCTCAGCGGGCGAACAGGCATCGGGCATACACGCTGGGCCACGCATGGCGCGGCAACAACCCAGAACGCCCATCCCCACCTGTCCGGCCCAGTCGCCATCGTTCATAACGGGATTATCGAGAACTTCCGCGAACTGCGCGAGGATCTGGAAGCCAAGGGCCATGTCTTCGAGACCGAGACCGATACAGAAACGGTCGCCCACCTGATTGCGCATTTCCTTGGCGAAGGCCACAGCCCGCAAAGCTCCGTTGGCGCCGCGCTGGAGCGCCTGCAGGGCGCGTTTGCCCTGGCCATTCTGTTTGAAGGCGAGGAAGACCTGCTGATCGGCGCGCGCCAGGGCTCGCCCCTGGTCATTGGCATCGGCGAGGGTGAAATGTTCCTTGGCTCGGATGCCCAAGCCGTCTCGCCCTTCACCAATCGCGTAGTCTATCTCGACGAAGGCGACTGGTGCGTGCTGCGCCGCGAAGGCTATGAGGTGATTGACCGCGACGGCACAAATGTCGATCGCGGCGTGGCGATTGTTCAGACGGCGGGCGGCGCGGTCGAAAAGGGCAATTATCGCCACTTCATGCAGAAAGAGATTTTTGAGCAGCCTGAAAGCACGGCGCGCACGCTGGGGGCCTATATAAACGGGTTGGAACAGTCCGTCTCGCTGCCTGAGGCCGACCCGGCGCTCGACTGGTCGGCGATCAGCCATATCCACATGATTGCCTGCGGCACGGCCTATTATGCCACCGCCGTGGCTGAATACTGGTTCGAACAGCTGGCGGGTATTCCGGTCAAGACCGACATCGCGTCGGAGTTTCGCTATCGCGAACCGGCGCTGCCAGCACACGGTGGCCTGGCCATCTTTGTCAGCCAGTCGGGTGAGACTGCCGATACGCTGGCAGCCCTGCGCTATTGCAAGGCGGCCGGGCTGAAGACGGCCGGGATCATCAATGTGCCGACGTCAACCATTGCCCGCGAAGTTGACCTGGTCTTGCCGACCCTGGCCGGGCCAGAGATCGGCGTCGCCTCGACCAAGGCCTTCACGGCCCAGCTTTGTGCGCTGGCCAGCGTCGTGATCGCCGCCGGTCGGGCCCGCGGAAAGCTCACGCGCGATGACGAGAAACACCTGGTTGCCACGCTGGGCGAGCTGCCGCGCCTGATTTCGCAGAGCTTCAAACTGGACCAGCAGATTGCCCGCCTTGCCCATCATTTCGCCAAGGCGAGCGATGTCATCTATCTCGGTCGCGGCGTACATTATCCCATTGCCCTGGAAGGGGCGCTGAAACTGAAGGAAATCAGCTATATTCACGCTGAGGGCTATGCCTCAGGCGAGCTGAAGCATGGGCCGATTGCGCTGATTGATGAGGAAACACCAGTGGTCTTCGTGGCACCGCATGACCGCTTGTTCGACAAGTCGCTGTCAAACCTGCAGGAAGTTGCCGCCCGGCATGGCCAGGTGCTGTTGATCTCGGATCGCAGAGGGTTGGAGGCGGCTGGCGATACGCCCGCATACCAGATCGAGATGCCCGAATGCGACGCCTTCATTGCGCCTATTCTCTACGCCCTGCCAGTACAGATGTTGGCCTATCATGTCGCGGTGGAAAAAGGCACGGACGTGGACCAGCCACGCAATCTCGCCAAGTCTGTAACAGTGGAATAGCCCGTCAGTCGGGCTGATTTGGCCTCACCCGCCATGACGGCGGATGAGGCGTGACGCGGTAATCAGATAACGAAACCGGCAAAGGCCAGTGTGGCCGCCATGGCCACGACGGTCAGTGGCAGGGAAATGGCGGCGGCGATGAACCCTTGACGGGTCTCGGTGTGGGAGGAAACACGCATGGGATTTGTCCTTCTTTGCGCTTCAGACAACGCCAATTCGTCGTCTGTCATCAGCATATAGGACATGTTGAAAGAATAATCAATGAATAATTTGATTTTTATTCAGAGTTCACAACTTCATCAACATCAATCTGGACGCTCAGCGCAGCCAGGACCAGCGCCATGACCCCCTTCAGTTCACGCTCCAGCTTGGGCAAGGTGAGCCGGCTCCACAATTGCGGATAGCGGAATTTCATCGTTGCCGCCTGCATCATCTCGGCAATGAAATTGGGGTTTTTCATCGCCATGAATTCGCCCGAGGCGATGCCCTGCTCAAGGATTTCGACAAGATGCACACGTTCCTGCGCCAGCTCTTCATTCGCAAATGTCGGGCGCTCATGTGACAGGATTTCAGCGACTTCCAGCACCTTCGCGTCCTTGTCGAGCTTTTCAAACGTGGTGCGCAAGGCATGCTGGTGGAAGCGCAGCAGCTTCTCACCCGCCGTGCCAGGCCCGCGCGCCAGGGCGGCGTTCTGCTGGTTGATCTCAATATTCAGCTTGCGCGCCATCGCCTCGGCAATGTCGATCTTCGACGCGAAGAAACGATAGATATTGCCAGCTGACATGTCGCAATCGCGGGCAATTTCAGCCATGGTGGTCTTGGCATATCCATAATGCATAATACGCTCTACGGCGGCATCAAGAATCAGCTGGCGGGTATCGGTTTTGTCAGTCATTTGGCGATACTAGCCGATTGCACTGAATAATCAACAAATTGTTCAGTAAGTTCAAAAAGAGAAGGACCATGATGAAGCGACTGGAAACGATCGGCATCCTCGGAGGCGGGGCCTGGGGCACGGCCCTGGCCGTCAATGCTCATCGCGCCGGGCGCAAGACCATCCTGTGGGCCCGCGAAAGCCAGGTGAGCGAGGCCATGCGCCGCGGCGACGGCAATCCAGTCTTCCTGCCGGATGTCGCTTTGCCCGCCATAGATGCCACCACGGACATGGCCGGGCTCGCCGGTTGTGATGCCATCCTCGCCGTCGTTCCGGCCCAGTTCGCACGCCAGGCCTTTGCCCAGTTGCGCCCGCACATCCAGGATGGCACGCCGGTGATCCTGTGCGCCAAGGGCATTGAACAGGCAAGCCTGTCACTGATGACCGACGTGCTCGCCGAGACGTTGCCTGCGGCGGCGCCAGCGGTCCTGTCCGGACCCAGCTTTGCGATTGATGTGGCGCGCGACCTGCCGACCGCCGTGACCCTGGCCTGCGCCGACGAAACACTGGGCCAGGCGATCATGCAGGCGATTGGCCGGGCCAGCTTCCGCCCCTATTGGAGCGATGACCTGGTCGGGGCCGAGATTGGCGGCGCGGTGAAAAACGTGCTGGCCATTGCCTGCGGCATTGTCGAGGGGTTGGGCCTGGGCAAATCGGCCCATGCGGCCCTGATCGCACGCGGCTTTGCCGAGATGACAAGGCTCGGCGTTGCGCTGGGGGCGAAACAGGAAACCCTGGCCGGCCTGTGTGGACTGGGTGACCTGGTGCTGACCTGCTCCTCCCCGCAATCGCGCAATATGAGCTTCGGCATGGCCCTTGGACAAGGCCGCGCGGCGCAAGAGATCCTGGCCGAACGCAAGGCCGTCACCGAAGGGGTGGCCACCGCCCCGGCGATGGTCAAACTGGCTGCCAGGTCCGGCGTCGAGCTGCCGATCTGCAACAGTGTCAACGCCATCCTGACCGGCGAAGCGAAGGTTGAGGACGTGATCCAGGCCCTGCTGTCACGCCCGTTCCGGCGCGAGCAGCAATAGGCCCGCTTGCACAGCCAGGCCAGTATCGGCATATCCGATAATGCCATGACAATCTGACAAGGAAGCCCCGATTTGCCACGCAAGATATTTATCTGGTCTGCCCACCCCAAACCTGGCTCGCTGAGCGAACACCTCGCCGACGCCTATCAGGACGCGGCCATTGCCAATGGCGCCGAAGTCCGCCGCATGAACCTGTCCGACATGGACTTTGCCGACAATTTTACCGGCTATCGCGATGCCCCGGCGCTTGAGCCTGACTTGCAGGCCTGGCAGTCGGCGATCAGCTGGGCCGACCACCTGATGTTCATCCACCCCTATTGGTGGGGCGCCATGCCGGGCCGGGCCAAGACCGTGCTTGATCGCGTGCTGGTGCCGGGGTTTGCCTACAAGTACCGCCCCAACGGGCTGAGCTGGGACAAGCTGCTGGCAGGCAAGACCGGCGATGCGGTCATCACCTCCGACACGCCGCCGCTCTACGACACATTGATTTATCGCCGCCCGGCACGCCGGGTGATCAGGAATCAGGTCTTTGGCTTCTGCGGCGTGAAAACCCGCAATGTCGTGCAGTTCGGCACGGTCAAGACCGCCAAACCGGAGAAGATCGCCAAATGGGCCCGCCAAATGGCCAGACTCGGCGCGCAGGCGGCCACCTCAAAATAACGTCTATGGGATGATGTCAGCCCGCCGTGAAGGGCTGCACGATCGTTTCATGCAAGCCCGGCAGGGCATCAAACCGGCCCTGCCGATCATAAATATCGACCACCCGCATCACTTCATCGAGCTGCTTCGGGGCATCGCTGACACCCTCAGCAAGCAACCCGGCAATAGGCTCGGGTGGGTCAATATAACGGGCCGCGAAATATTCCTGGCTTATCAATCCGGCCAGTAGCCAGAGGTGCTGGCCGGCGCCCGGCAAGGCACGCCCCTGACGCAACAGGTCAAGCGTCCGCGTGACCTCGGCCAAAGCGTATTTCTGAACCGGGCGCTCGGTAATCTGTATCAGGGCATCGGCATGATAGACGTCCGCCACACGCGGCAAATGCCGACGCGCCGTGGCGATATCGTGAAGGGCATCGCCATACTGCCCCAAATGCAGACGCAGCAAGGACAGGCTGAGCGCCGTATACCCGTTTGCCGGGGACAAGGCTTGCGCTTCGACGAGGCGCCGCTCAATCCGGCGCCAATCATCCTGGCTGGCGGTCTTGAGCTGACGATAGGGCGGGCGAATGATCGCGGCCTCAGCGCCAAAATCCATGCTCTCAACGCGCGCATCCGACAAACGCACCCCAAGATGAGAGGCCGCCTCAGACACCTGCCGCGGCCAGTTGCCCTTGTTCGCCAGATCAAGCGTGCAGACCGCGCCAGCCTCACCCAGCAATGGCAACAGATCACCCGCGACAATGGCCCGCTCAATCGGCTCAAGCTGAACCCGCAGAATGGGCTTTGACAATTCCATCGCGCGGATCAGCTCAGCGCGGCAATAACCACTGGTCAGATAGGCCGAAGACAGCAGCGCAATCACAATATCCGATTGCTCTATCGCGGTGGCGATTTCCGCATTCAGCGCACCGCCCTGATCATGCCTTAACTGGTCATCGCGCCAGACCATGTGCCCGCTTTCAGTGAACCACTGCGCCAGCCATTGCGAGACGCCATCATCCGGCGGTGCATGGGCATAGGAGATGAAAACGCGGGACATTTCAGACGATCAGCCAGCAATCTCCTTGCGCAGGAAACCCCGCTTCTTCTCACGCACGAACATGCGCAGCGCATGCATCGCCTTGGCTGTTTCATCCGCGCCATCAATGAACGGTGCCCGGTTGGCCTGCTGCACCGAGCGCATGTCGGACACCGGAATGGTGATCTTTTCACCATCGGCAAAATCAATCTGGTAGAACCGGGCATCCACATACTGGATCAACCCGGCAACCATTGAATCGGCGTATTTCTTTTTCCAGCGGTCCAGGTTTTGCTGCACTTTCTTGCGCGACAGGCCCTTGGCCAACTCATCGGCCGAGAATTTTGTGGTCTTGGCGTTCTTGAACGCCTCTTCGATATCCCGCGTGTAGACCTGGTCACCGGTACTGACTGAAATGACATCCTGGTAGAAGACTTCCAGGAATTGCTCATTGACCCGGTTGCCGGTGATCAGATCAAGGCCGGTGCGATAAATGCCGAGTTGCTCATCGGTGGCCAGGATAACGGTGGCCGAGATTGGCGTTGCCCGGTGATAGCCATCATCGCCAATGCGTTCACCAGACACGACATCACGCGACAACACGCCCGCCGCACTGCCGCTGCGCAGCAGGATGGGCTCCCGAACCAGGCCCTGAAAGCCGCTGATCTCCCTCGCCCGGCCGATGAAGTCATGGCTGTTCCAGGCCTCGTCCGTCCACTCATCGACCTTGGCATCAGCGATCAGTCCAGAGCCCCCGCGAACCATCAGGACGATACCCAGAATGATTGGGATGACCCCGATGAAAAAAGCAAAGAGCAGAGGGATCCCGATCAGGATCAGAAAGAGCGGCAGCCAGCGCATCTTTCCTTCAAAATATTGTTTGATCTGCTTTTGTCGTTTCTGGTCAATTGTTACAGCCATTGCGCCCCCCTTCACCAAATTGATCCCGGTAAATTCATTCGCCATTTCTGATAAAAAGCAAGTCAAAGATATGTGGCTTTCCCCAGCGAAATGGCGGTTGGGCACTATCGGGTCAGGCCAAACCTGATATTGACCAAGGCCGTGTGAAGACAAATTGCAGGAGACTGACATGCCGCTCTATCTGGTAAATGCCCGCGACAAGGCTGATGCGCTGGATCTGCGCCTGGCGACACGCACCGAACATCTGAGCTGGGCCGGCCAGTTCGTCGACCGGATCGCTGCGGCCGGGCCCGTGCTCGCCGAAGATGGGCAAACCATGGTCGGATCAACCTTCATCATCTCGTTCGACAACCTACAGGAGGCCAAGGACTGGGCCGCCCAGGACCCCTATGCCAAGGCCGGTGTTTTCGGCGCGGTCGAGGTCATCGAGTTCAAGTGGGCCATCGGTCAGGGTCCGGTGGACAAGGGCTGACGACATGGGGCGGTTCTGGGAAGACAAGCGCCTGGACGAGCTGTCGCGCGATGAGTGGGAAGCGCTCTGCGATGGCTGCGGCAAGTGCTGCCTGCTCAAGCTGGAAGACGAAGATACCGGCGAGATTGCCTATACGCGCCTGCATTGCCGCCTGCTGGACGCCGAGACCTGCCAGTGTTCGGACTATGCCAATCGCAAGGCGAAAGTGCCTGATTGCGTTATCCTGACCCCGAAATCGGTTGGCGAGCTGAAATGGATGCCGCGCACCTGTGCCTATCGCCTGATCCATGAGGGCAAGCCCCTGCCTGACTGGCATCACCTGATCTGCGGCGATCGCCAGCGTGTCCATACGCACGGCCACTCCATCCTCGGCCAGACCGTCGACGAGGACACGGTCCTGGAAGAGGACCAGATCGACTGGGTGATTGACTGGGACGGCAACGAGCCCTGAGGCTCAGCTTTCGTCAGCGATCTTCTCGTGCAGCCAGGCCGCGTGGCGCGGGGCCTTCTTGGTCTCGCTCCATTCCGCCAGCATATCATCGGCCACCGATTTAAGCTGGGCCATCTGTTCCGGCGTGCCGATATTGCAGGCCAGTTCCAGCCGGTGACCATTGGGATCGAAGAAATAGATCGACTTGAAGATGCCGTGATGGGTTGGCCCGATCACGTCCAGGCCGCGCGCTTCGGCATGCGCCTTGGCCGCCATCAGCTCGTCCATCGTGGCGACCTTGAAGGCGATGTGCTGAACCCATTCGGGCGTGTTTTCGTCACGGCCCATGTTCGGCTGCTCAGGCAATTCGAAGAAGGCCAGGACATTGCCGTTCCCGGCATCCATGAAAATGTGCATGTACGGATCGTACGCGCCGGTTGACGGGACATGGTCCTCGGCAATCGCGAGCTGAAAATCCATGCCCATGACATCGCGGTAGAATTCCACCGTTTCCCTGGCATCCTTGCAGCGATAGGCGACGTGGTGAACGCCTTGCAGATTGGGAGAATGGGTCATGACCTAATCCTTCTTCTGGTTCTGGCGCCGCCGGGCATTCAACCAGCTGCCTGCGGCGAGACCGACGGCAATGCCCCCGGCCCCGGTCATCGAGACCACATTGTTGACGTACAGCACGATGCCGAGCAAGAGGCCGCCGACAAAGCCGACGCAGGCTTCCTGCAATGGGGTAAGCTGGCTCCAGTCACGCTTGGCCATCAGGCCTCCTCTTCCACTTTCAGCACGCCGCGATTGATCTGGTCGCGCTCAATGCTTTCGAACAGGGCCTTGAAATTGCCCTCGCCGAAGCCTTCCTTGTAGTCGCCCTTGCGCTGGATGAACTCGAAGAAGACCGGGCCAAGCTGGGGCTCGGCGAAGATCTGCAGCAGCAGGCGCGGCTCGCCGCCCTCGGTCGTGCCATCCAGCAGGATGCCCCGGGTCTGCAGCTCGCTTGCCGGCTCGCCATGCCCGGGCAGGCGCCCGTCCAGCATCTGGTAATAAGTCTCTGGCGGAGCGGTCATGAACGGCACGCCGCGCGCCTTCAGCTTGTCCCAACAGGCGACCAGGTCGTCGCAGATCAGGGCGATATGCTGAATGCCCTCGCCATTGAATTCGCGCAGGAATTCCTCGATCTGGCCCTTGCCGCCCTCGCCTTCCTCGTTTAG
>CBDUKI010000099.1:0-9022 GCA_965367765.1 uncultured Henriciella sp. | reverse complement strand
ATCACGGCGAAGTGGTGACCCGTAAGGGGGACGACCCGGATGCCGTGGTCGAGGGCCTGATGGCGGTCGGCGAAGCGGCCTGTGTGTCCGTTCACGGTGCCAACCGTCTTGGCTCCAACTCGCTGATCGACCTGGTCGTGTTCGGCCGGGCTGCGGGCCTGCGCTGTGGTGAGACGCTGACCCCGGGTGCCAGCCAGCCGGAAATCAGCGATACGCAGACGCAAAGCCATCTCGACCGGTTTGACGCCCATCGCAACGCCAAGGGCAAGCATTCGGTCGCCGAACTGCGCCTGGAAATGCAGAAGGCGATGCAGAACAATTGCGCCGTGTTCCGCACCGGCGAGGTGATGAGCGAAGGCATGGACAAGATTGCCGCCGTCTACGCCAAGAAGCCGGAACTGAACGTCGAGGACCGATCGATGATCTGGAACACGGACCTGATGGAAGCGCTGGAATTCGACAACCTGATCTGTCAGGCCGTCGTCACCGTAACCGGCGCAGAAAACCGCAAGGAAAGCCGCGGCGCCCACGCCCGCGAGGACTTCTCAGAACGCGATGACGCGGAATGGATGAAGCACACCCTCGCTTGGGTAGACGCTGCCGGGAAGGTCTCCATCGATTACCGTCCGGTGCACGATTACACGATGACCGATGGCATCGACTATATCAAACCGAAGAAGCGGGTTTACTAGGAAACGATCATGGTTCAGCTCACACTTCCAAAGAATTCCGTTGTTGGCAAAGGCAAGACCTGGCCAAAGCCGAACGGTGCGCCGCGCACCAAGACGTTCCGCATCTATCGCTACAGCCCTGAAGAGGGCGGCAATCCACGCTGGGACACATATTTTGTCGATCCGACCAAGTGCGGGCCGATGGTTCTCGACGTTCTGCTCTACATCAAGAACAACATTGACCCGACACTGGCCTTCCGGCGCTCGTGCCGCGAAGGGGTTTGCGGCTCTTGCGCGATGAATATTGGCGGGCACAATTCGATTGCCTGTACCAAGGGCTGGGAAGAAGTGGCCGGGCGCACGATCACGATTGCGCCGCTGCCAAGCATGCCGGTGGTCAAGGACCTGATCCCCGACTTGTCCAACTTCTACGCCCAGCACGCCTATGTGCAGCCTTACCTGAAAACCGATACGCCCGCGCCTGAAAAGGAATGGAAGCAAAGCGCTGAAGACCGCGCCAAGCTGGATGGCCTGTACGAGTGCATCCTGTGCGCCTGTTGTTCAACCTCGTGCCCGTCCTATTGGTGGAATGGCGACAAGTATCTTGGCCCTGCGGCCCTGCTGCAGGCCTATCGCTGGCTGATCGACAGCCGGGACGAGAGCACGGGCGAGCGTCTGGACGATCTGGAAGACCCGTTCAAGCTGTATCGCTGCCACACGATCATGAACTGTGCGCAGGTCTGCCCCAAGGGGCTGAACCCGGCCAAAGCGATTGCCAATGTCAAGCACATGATGGTCGATCGCCTGGCCTAGGCTGGCGCTTCGCTGACAAAACACAAATCGACAAATGTGAAGGGCCGCCCCTGGCCGGGGGCGGCCCTTCCAACGCAAGTTGGCCGGGAGGAAATGGCCTTAGCGTTGTGCGGTCACGATGGCCTCGGTGGGTGCCAGGCTGGTGAAAGCAGCAGGTGTTGCCTTACCAAGACGGGTTTGTTCAGCGCTGATTTGAGACACTGCACCCGAGACGAGTTCACTTGTGCAAGCGGTATCTTCGGCTTTGCCGGCCTGGATGCCGGTGTTGTACATGCAGGCATTGCGGGCCTGCGCTTCGATAGAGGCCAGCAGCTCCAGGGCTGTGGCTTCGTCTTCGAGCAGGGCCGTATCGTATTCGATGGTCAGAGAGACAGGTTTTTCGCTTTTCGCGAATGCGGCAGGTGCCAGCACAGTGCCAGCAACGATGATTGAGCCGATAAGCTTTTTCATGATCAGTCCTTCAGAGTCAGCGTTGGCACAAGGCCAACAGGTAACTCCTCCCGCAACATGATCATTGGCGTTGTGCCCAAAGGGTATGGTGACCCTGGCCGCATGAGCACAGCATGATTATGCTGCACCGCAATAATTGTTTAGCAAGCGCAGCAAAGCAAGCGCAAAATCATGCCTTTCAAGCAGGGGAGGTATGCAAACTTGCTGCACGCAACGTCAGGTTTTGCACGCAGAATTGCTGCGCAAAAAAGGGCACAATGCAAGACGATCCGTGGACGGACTACCCCCAGATGGCCCGTGCGCGGGCTAGCAGCTTCTGGCGATCCTCAAGTCCATTATAGCCGCCATTGATCCGGCGTGTAACGGCGCGGATGTCATCCTTGTCGGCATATTTGTTGAGGTTGCGGCTGTCCCAGAAATCGGCGGCCACGCGCAGGGCGATCTCGACATCCTGGCTGACCTTGTCGGGATTGGAGACCAGGTCGAGCCCGATCCGGTCACCGATTTTCTGGTAATTGTCCTTGCCGGTAAGCTGGATGAAGCCGCGTCCGCGATAACGATAGCCGTCGCCTGATTCTTCCGATCCATTGCCCATGCGGTCGGCATAGACCCGGTTGGCGATCTTTTCTGGCTGTCGGGCAAAGGTCTCGGCGTGTTCAAGGTTGTCAAAATACTTGCGGAACACGTTCCACAGGCCCTTGCCGCTATAGTTGAGGTTCTCTTCCAGCCGGGCAAAATGCGCCGATTCATGCGCCAGCTGGGCCATGAAATGAGCGAAACGGCGTGGGTTCTTGTTGATCTTGTATTCGCTCAGGATCTCGTTGAGCTTGGGCAGCAGGTCCTTGCCATACTGGTCGACCACCGTTCCGGCAAAGCGCTGTACGCGCTCATAGGACGCATCAAGATTGTTCAGGAAAGGGATCTTGAACTTTGGCTTCGGGGCCAATTCCATCAGAAAGTGCGAGGAAACAAAGCCGATCTCGGCTTCATGGCCGACTTGCGCCTCAACCTTGTACCAGCCTTTGATATCCGCCTTCTTGAGGAATACGATTTCAGTGGTGTAGGGCAGGACGGTGAGGATCGCTCCGTCCGGCGCTGAGGCGCGCAGACGCAAGCCATTGGCGGCCGTGACCTGATAGATTTTCTCCATGACACATCCCCGTGCTAGCTTGCGATCAGGCTAGCATGGCGTGGTTTGTCGGTCGACGCCAGACACGGCGTGGCCGTGTCAGGTCGCGGGGCTGATTTCGATGCTGATCGGGGCATGGTCGGACGGCTTCCAGCCGCCTCGCCAGCCAAGATGGAAGCGGAAACTGTCCAGGTCGGTGCGTGCGGTCGCAGCCGGGGTTGTCCAGATATGATCGAGCCGACGTCCCTTGTTGCTGGCAGCCCAGTCGCGGGCGCGATAGCTCCACCAGGAATAGAGTTTCTGGCCATCATCGTGAATATGGCGCGCCAGATCGGTAAAGCCGCCGCTCTGGCGGGCGCGCTCCAACCCTTCGGTCTCCACTGGCGTGTGGGAGACGATTTTCAAGAGCTGTTTGTGCGACCAGACATCATTCTCATGTGGCGCGACATTGAGATCGCCGACCAGGACGCGGGCGACGCCATCATCGGCTTTCTCGCCATAATGGGCACCCAGGCGATCAATGAAGTCCAGCTTGTGGGCAAATTTGTCATTGGCGTCCGGATCGGGCACGTCGCCGCCCGCCGGCAGGTAGATATTGTGCAATTCAAGCTCACCGACGCGGACCGCGTTGACGCGGGCATGACCCTCGCGACAGAGGTCTGGCACCGGCATGTCCTCAAGCGGCAACCGAGACGCGATGGCAACGCCATGATGGCCGCCGCGCTGGCCATTGATGACCAGGTGTTCGAACCCGGCCTGACGGAAAGCCTTTTCCGGAAACTCCGCATTCTGGCATTTGATTTCCTGCAGGCAGATGACATCCGGGCTTTCTGAGGCGATGAAGGCCTCGATATTCGGCATGCGCAGGCGCACCGAATTGATATTCCAGCTGACGATCTTGATGTTGGGATTTGTCATGCGACCCGCTTAGCAGGGTCAGCGCTTGCGTCAACGCGCCCGGCTTGGGGGAGGGGGGAAGTGACCGGGCGCGTCAGCGCAAGAAGCGCTCTCTGGGTTTCGCTCCAGATGGTCAGCTGTCTCAGGGGAGGAAACAGGTGACGTATGACGAATATGGGATGCAATTTCCGGCTCGCAAGCGCCCGGCGGATGACAAAAAGTTTACCCGTCTAGCGGTGTAAATTTCAGCTTTGAGGCCTGCAGTGTCACCTTGCCGATATCGTCTGTATCTGCTTCGATTCGCACCGGAACAGTGGCGCCGTTTGGCAGCGGAGCAAGCCACATGCGAAGCGGCCCTTCAATGCCGGACAGATTGTCCTTGTTGGACTCGCCTTTCTTGTAGCCGGCGACCTTGTCCATCGTGACATGGCACTCATAGGCTTCGCCTTCCCAGGCATCCGACTTGACCTTTTTCAGGCCGGCATTCTTGAAGTGCAGGTGCGTGAGCTGGCGCCCGTCAAAAATCTTCATCGGCTCACCGCAAGGGTCAGCGCCGGGCGCGCGTGGCTCCAGCGCGAAAGTGATCAGCGCGGTGATCGGATCATTGGCTTCGAGCACCTGTTCGGTCGTGGCGGCCGGATCGCCGAGATTGCCGAAATTCGGCATGGCGGTCATTTCGAACCGGTCACGCAGATATTTCAGGTCGACCCGCCGGTTCTTCTTGCCGTCATGGTTCTGCGACGCATAGGCATAGGTGCGCAGGCCCTGCGGCGAGGTATAGCCAGAGGCCGCAAGGTCCATGTCATAATTGACGAAGACATCAGCCAGGCCCGTGGTCTTCACCTTTGACCGGATAGTGTAATTGTCCTTGTTCATCTCGACGTTGAAATTGGCCTTGCCGGTGACGGGCAGGAAGAGCAGCCAGGCGCTGGCCTTGATCTGATATTCCATGCGCATCGGCTGGCCGGCTTCAATGGCCGCCAGGATATGGGCCTGATCACTGGCCGGGGTCGCTGTATCGGCACCTGACAGGCCCGCCAGGGCCAGTGGCGCCAGAGCCGCAAATGCAAGCAGTTTCTTCATCGGGGCAATTCTCCTCGGAGGCGACATAGCGAATATGTGTACACCTCCAACGCAAAAGGCAAGCTGAACAGCCCCGCCATTGTCTTGTCGCAATTTATCCACGTAATTGTCACGTGAAATGCGAGTCATATCGGTGGTTGACGCGGCCGCGCGCGGCGCGTAATAGCCGCGCTTCGGATTTTAACACTATAGACAAAGCGAGCGAGCCCATGTCCCGCGTCTGCGAACTTACTGGCACACGCCCAATCGTTGGCAACAATGTCAGCCACTCACGCGTTCACACCAAGCGCCGGTTCCTGCCGAACCTGGTCAAGGTCACGCTGCATTCTGAAACCCTCGACCAGAACTTCCCGCTGCGCATTGCTGCCAAGGCCCTGCGCACCGTGGACAAGCTGGGCGGCCTGGATGCTTTCCTGGCCAAAGCGAAGGACGAGCAGCTGTCTGACAATGCGCGCAAGATCAAGCGCAACATCCAGAAGAAAGCCGCTGAAGCAGCTGCCTGATCTGGGCTTGAAACCTGAATAGTGACGCGCCCTGCCCAGCAGGGCGCGTTTTTATTTGTCTGGCAGTTGCCGCTGCCAGACCCGCGCCTTAGCCTGCCGTCATACTCAGGAGGGGTACTCATGTCTTTTTCGCGCATCATACTGGCCAGTCTGGCCCTTGCGGCCTGTTCAACCGAGCTGAAACAGGCTGCACCCGAACGCACCCCGGCTGCCCCAGAGGAAGTGTCGGGACTGACCGTGTTCACAGGTGGGACGATCTATACTGGTAACGGGCTTGAGACGGTCAGCTCGGTGCTGGTTGGAGCGGATGGGCGCATTACTGCCGTCGCGCCGCCCATGTCTGAGGATTGGGACGATAGTGAAGTCACCCTGGTCGACCTGCACGGCGCGGTGATGTTTCCCGGCTTTGTCGACGGTCATGCCCACCTTTACGGGATTGGCGATCGCGAGCTGCGCCTCAATTTGGAAGGCACAGCCTCGATTGGCGAACTCGTCACCCGGATTGAGGCTGAGCTGGACGGTAAGCCCGCCGGAACCCTGCTTGTCGGGCGTGGTTGGATCGAGACAGGTTGGCCGGAAGGACGGATGCCGGTCGCAGCGGACCTGGACGCGGTCTCGCCCGATCATCCGGTCATTCTGTTCCGCGCCGATGGCCATGCGCTGGTCGCCAACAGCGCCGCCATGGTCTTGGCCGGGATCAGCGATGACACACCGGATGTCGAAGGCGGCAAGATCGAGCGGGATGAGAACGGCGCGGCCACTGGCCTGTTCATCGACAATGCGATGGGCGTGTTCTTCGCCCTGCAAACGGCACCATCCCTGCAGGAGATTGAATATACCTACAAGGTGGCTGGTCAGACCTATGCTGCACGTGGCTGGACCGGGGTGCACAATATGAGTGTGCCACCCGAACATGCCGAAGTGCTGGCCAGGCTGGACGGCGAGGGGGCGATGCCGCTGCGGCTGTATAATGCCTATGACGCGGCTGGATTCGCGCTTGCCGAACAGCGCCTGCACGAAACCGATACGATCACCAACCGGGCCGTGAAAATCTATATGGATGGTGCGCTTGGCTCTCGCGGGGCCTTGCTGATCGAGCCTTATTCTGATCGCCCAGCGACCAGCGGCCTGTCCCTGATGGAGCCGGAAAAGCTCGATGAGACCATGGCCGAGGCCGACGCGCGCGGTGTGCAACTGGCCATCCACGCGATTGGCGACCTTGCCAATCGGCGCGTTCTGCAAGCCTTTGAACAGGGCGGCTATGGCCAGGATCATCGCTGGCGTATCGAGCACACCCAGATACTCCACCCGGACGATATTGCCCGCCTGGCGGAGCTTGGCCTCGTCGCCTCGATGCAGCCGAGCCATGCGATTGGTGACCTGAAATTCGCCCCGGACCGGCTTGGGCTCGTGCGCCTGCGCGGGGCTTATGCCTGGCAGAGCCTGCTGAATGCAGGCGCGGTCGTGCTGGGCGGATCGGATGCCCCGGTTGAGGTCGGCTCGCCATTGATCGAGTTCTATGCCGCTGTCGCGCGCAGGGACCTTGAAGGCTGGTCTGGCGAGGGCTGGCACCCGGAAGAGGCATTGACGCGCGAACAGGCCCTGGCCCTGTTTACCACCGCGCCCGCCTATGGGGCCTTCATGGAGGATGAACTGGGCACGATCGAACCCGGCAAACGCGCTGATTTCACGGTGTTCGACCGTGACCTGATGACCGTGCCTGAGGCGGATATCCTGACCGCCACGGCGCTGATGACGGTGGTCGAGGGCGAAATCGTCTATTCCGCCCTCGCCGAATAGACCGTTAGCGCGCCACAGACAGGCGAATGAAGGCGCCGCGCGCTGCGCCCGGCAGGCGCGTACCGAGCGCCACGTCTCCTGCGGCGTTGCGGTTATAGCCTGACAGGTGGTCACGCCAGGTATGGTCGAGCAGGTTCTCGACCCCGGCAGACAGGCGGACGCCTTCGCGGACCTGCCAGTCGGCATAGAGATTGACCAGGACATAGCCGGGCGTTTCAGATTCGCCATTGGACAGTGAGACCTTGTCCTGCCTGGCCACGCCGCGTACTTCCAGCGTCTAAGACCAGGCCTCGGCTTCCCAGGTCAACCCAGCTGTCAGGCTGAACGGGGCGATGCGGTAGAGGTCATCATCAATATCGCGCCGTTCGGCCCGGACATAGGACGCGACGGCATCGACACGTAACGGCCCGGCCAGGTCATACCCGGCATCAATGTCAAATCCGTACAGGCGGGCATCGGTATTGGCGAAACGTAGCGGGGTCGGGTCACCGTTCATTGCGGCGATCATTTCCACCATCGTATCGGCCACGCCGATTGTGTCATCAAAGGGCACGCCCTGGATGAAATTGTCGATCTCGCGGATATACACGGTCGGGCGGACATAGGCCGTATTGCTGGCATAGTCGAACCCGGCTTCGGCGATCAGGGCGGTCTCCGGCTCGAGGGCCTGGTCCCCGACATAGATATTGCCATCAGCCAGGCCGCCGCTGGCACTGGTTGGTAGCCAGCCAAAGCGCTGCAGGTAATTGGCCGCCTGGGTCTTGCGTGCCAATGTCAGGCGCCAGGACAGGCCGTCCTTCTCCGGCGTCCACAGGCGCATGGCAGCATCCAGCGTTGTATCATCACTGTCGCGGGCGCTGGCATTGAAGGCGCTGGCCAGCATCTGCGGACCCATGGGCACGGCGCTGCCAAGCACGGCCTGACGGGCTGTGGCCTCATGGTGATCCATCCGCAGGCCCAGTTCAGCCTCGAACAGGCCGAGCGTGCCGCGCCATTCGCCAAAGCCGCCAGTGCGCGTCATTTCGATGTCGGGCAGGTTGTTCAGGAAGAAGTCTGGATTGTTCGGATTGGTAATGAGTACATCATGTTCGGCCGCCTCCCGGTCGAGACCCAGAGCCAGTTCGCCATTGCCCAGCGCGAAGGCAATCGAAGCCGCGGCGCTGAATGTCGTGGCATCGGCAAAGGTTTCGCGCTGGCTCATTGGCATCGGAGCCGGGCGCATGTCGAAATTATTCATGCCATGGCTGACATCGGTATAGTTCAGCGTGGCGTCGAGGCGGAAAGTGTCAAAATCACCGGCATAGGCCAGACGGGCAAAATCCGTATCGAAATAGCGAATATCCATCGGGAAGGGCGGGTTGCCGCTCGGCCCGGTATTCTGACGGCGCAGGTCGAGGCTGAGCGTGTGGGCGCCGCGGCGCAGGCCTGCGGACAGGCCGTAGACGCCGCGTTCATAGGCTGTTCCGCCAATCGTCCCGTCCGGGAACTCGCTATCGTCGCCTTCTTCCCAGGCGCCCAGCACATTGAAGCGCCATGTCTGGGTCGATGCTCCGGCAATGCCGCCCATGGCCAGGCTGTCATCAACGCTGCGCGCGCCCAGCGACAGGTCATAGCCGAACCTGGCCTCGGCCGTATCGCCATAATCGAGGCGCTTGAACACGGCGTCAGCGCCACCG
>CBDUKI010000098.1:0-9076 GCA_965367765.1 uncultured Henriciella sp. | reverse complement strand
GCATGGAAGAACTGAACTGGCTCGGCGACGGAACGCTGGATGCAGCCTGCGAACGCGGCGACGCGGTGCTCGCCCGCGTGCGCTCGACCCGCGAACCGCTGCCTGCCCGGCTGGGCTATCATGGTGGCCAGCCTGCCGTCTGGTTTGACACGCCCGAAGAAGGGGTGGCGCGCGGTCAGGCCTGCGTCCTCTATGATCCGGCCGGCAGCACGCGCATTCTTGGTGGTGGTTTCATCGCCAGCACGATTGCCGCCGACGAACGGTTGCGCGCCTAGGCCCGCTTCCGTTCGCCAGCGAGCCCCATCAGGTTCCGGTCCAGTCGGGGTCGCGCTTTTCAGCGAAGGCGCGCGGGCCTTCCTTGGCATCATTCGACGTGAACACGGCCTTTTGCAGCGGCTCCTGCATCTTCCACAAGGTTGGCTCGTCAAAGCCCTGGGCAGCCGCAAGCACCAGCTTCTTGGAGGCCGCCACGGCCAATGGCGCATTCTTGGCCACACGCTCGGCCAGTTCAATCGCCGCATCGACGGCCTTGCCTGGCTCTGTCAGGGTGCTGATCATGCCAGCGGCGTGCGCCTCTTCTGCGGTGATCGGGTCCCCAGTGATCGCCATTTCCATGGCCTTGGCATAGCCGACCCGGCTTGGCAGGCGGAACAGGCCACCGGCCGCAGCGAACAGGCCAACCTTCACTTCGCGAATGCCGATCTTGGCCCCCTTCGAGGCAACCAGCAGATCACAGGTCAGCGCCAGCTCGCACCCGCCAGCAATGGCAAAGCCTTCAACCGCGCCGATCAGCGGCTTTTCACAACCGGCCCGGATAAATTTCGAGAGTGGGCCAATATCTTCCCCGCGCGCGAACGCCTTCAGGTCCATGCCTGAACAGAAGCCACGGCCATTGCCGGTCAGGATGCCTGCCGTCAGGCCCGGGTCATCGTTCAGTTCCTGCACGGCATTCCACAGGCCATGCGACAGCGCGCCATTGATCGCATTCATCGCATCGGGGCGATTGAGCGTGATGATCATGATGCGCCCGCGGCGTTCAACCAATACTGCCTGTTCTTCTGTCGTGTCACTCATCGCAGTGTCCTCTCTCGATTGTCTGTTTTGTCTGGCGACAGTTCACACCCCTGCCGGGCCAGTTTCAAGCCCTTCCCCAAGGGAGGCACGCATCCGGTCTCGGCAAATATGTGCTATAATAATGGGCCTGCTTACCAGGGAAGGCACCTGTCATGGACAATGGGCTTTATCTGTTCGGCGGCGGCCTGATCGTTCTGGGCCTGGTCATATCGCTTGTCGGACATGTACGCACCAAGCGCGGCGGCAAGACACGCTGGGGGTATTGGATGGTCGGAATGGCCGTGCTCGCGATTGGCCTCGCCCTACAGATGTGGCTCGAATCCATGGCAAACACGCCAGCCTGAAACAGCAATATCCATTACAGAGTGGAAATCATGCCCCATTCCGGGACAGGTTTGCAAACAGGCTCCTAACAGGCTTTCGGAGAACCTGACGAATTTTCATGAAAATTCACGGGTCGCATTGAAACTGCCCTTAATTTGCATCGTGTAGAACCATCTTCATCGCCACAGAACGTGGCCTGTAGATTTGCAAGTAGATGGTGATTGAACATGGCGCAGAATGCACACCAGATGAGTGTCCAGGGACCGGACGGACGCAAGCTCACCCTTGATGACCTGCCCAAGCCAGGCATCACACGCTGGGTTACCCGCCGCAAGGCAGAGGTTGTGGCGGCCGTCACCGGCGGCCTGCTCAGCAAGACTGACGCCTGCAAACGCTACGATCTCAGCGAGGAAGAATTTGCCGGCTGGCAGAAGCTTTACTCGCGCCATGGCAAGAAGGGCCTGCGCGCCACGCGCATCCAGCAATACCGCTAAGCCCACCCACCATGCGATAGCGTTAAAGCGGCGTTTACGACGACGCGCCTAAACAGGAAGCCAGGAGTTTCCCGGGTTTGGGTGAAAGGCGTCGATCACATGACCAGAACACCAATCGCGCCCACCACGCGTTTACTGACCCTCATGGCCCTGTTTCTGGCCGTGGGGGTCCTTTCGCTCCGCGCTGGCGACCTGTTCACCGCCGCGCCAGAGACCGTTCATGCCGGGACCGCCAAGGAACGCAGCCTGACCCGCCTGCTGGAACCGGTGCTCGGCGAAGGCAAGGTTCGCGTGGCCATTCACGGCACCGGCGAACAATCCATTCTTGTCCTGCATGATGCCCCGCGCCTGCCCACGCCTGACAGCACGCCCCTGAGCGAAGACATTCGTACTATTCTCTCTGCCAGCGGCGGGTTCGTCGAGGGTCGGGACCAGTTGACGATCAAGCCGATGCCTTTCGTTACCGCGAAGGCGCGCCCGCTTGGCCCTCTGCAATTGGCTGAGCTGATGGCGCTCGGCCTGCTATGTGCTGCCCTGCTGGCCAGCCTGGTCATGCCGCGTGAGCGCGCACGCGCCGCCCGCACGCTGGCAGAAGAGCCAGATGACACGCGCCCGGCGCGCCAGCCTGTGGCCACTCGGCGCGCCGAAGCCATGCCGCTGAGCGACATCCCGGCCCCGGTTCGCGAAGCCGGCCACGTCGCGGCCAGTGATCCTGACGGCACCGCCCGCCTGATCCGCAAATGGATGGGACCAGGCCAGGGAGGCCAGGCATGAGCGCCCTTGCCCTGACACCAGAACACAATGAAGGCCTGCGCCGCAGCGCGGCCCTGATGCGCGCCCTCGGTGCGCGGGCCGCATCGGTCTGGGCCACATTGTCACCACAGGAGGCCTCGCGCCTGACCGCCGCCATGGATGCGCTGCCCGATGATGCGCGCCATGAACATGCCGCCGCCGAAGCCTATCTCGGCGAGATGAGCCGCGCGCAACCTGAGGCCAGTGACCGCAGCGATGTCTGGCAGGTCCTGTCCACCCGCGATGGAGCTGCTAATGCTGACTTGCTGGCTCAGGAAAGCCCGCAGGTCATTGCCGTGATCCTGTCACGGATGACCCCTGGCGCGGCGGCCGCCACCGTTCGCGCCCTGCCGCGAACCCTGGCCACCACAGCCTTGCAACGCCTGATGCATCTTGGTGAGGTTCACCCCGGTGCGCTGCGCGCCATCGAAGAGACCCTGCAGCGCACAACGATCACACGCCAGATCGATACGGCCAGCACTGGCCATGAGCGTGTAGCGCGGATTTTCGACAGTCTCGACAGCCGGGTTGAACAAGGCCTGCTCGCTTCTCTGGACAGTGCTGAGCCAGGCGCCGGCGAGCGCATCCGCGCCCTGATGTTCACCTTTGATGACCTGGCTACGCTTGGCCCGGCCAGCATCCAGACTATCCTGTCCAGCCTCGATCGCGCCTTGTTGATCATGGCCCTGAAAGGGGCCAAGCCAGCCACCACTGAGGCGATCTTCCGCAATATGACGGCTCGCGCCGCTGACTTGCTGCGCAGCGAAATCGAGGCGACCGGCCCTGTCCGGCGCAGCGAGGTGGAGGCCGCGCGCAGTGAAATCATCGCGCTCGCCCGTACCCTGGTCAAACGCGGTGACATATTGTCCGGTGATGATGAAGATGATGAGCTGGTCGAATGAGACGCCGGGTCGAACAGCTCAAGCCGTTTCGCTTCGAGAGCGACTTCTCTGCGCCCTCGGCCCCGTCTGATGACACGCTCACACTGACCAGTGCAGACCTTGCTGCCCTGCTGGCCGAGACCCGCCAGGCCACGGCAGACCTGGTGCGCAACGATACGCTTGGCGCAGAGGCCGAACGGCTGAACGCGATCAGCGAAGACCTGAAATCCGCCCTATCGGCCATTGTCAATCTTGCGAGCCTGCTGGAAAAGGCCGCGATTGATGAGCATGATCGCCGCCTTGCCCTCAACAGTGTGCAGCATATTGCACGCACCCTGGTTGATGGTCAGGGCGAATTATTCTCAAAAAGCGCCGCACGTTCACCACTCGGCAACCATTCCGATTAAGGTTGCAAAACCTCACCAGACACGAGACAAATTGCCATGACTGTAAACCGCGCCCTGGAAAAATCCCTGATGGATGTGCCTGTCCAGGTGGATGTTGTCCTGGGTGAAGCGCGGATTCCAGTCGAAGACCTGATGGCGATGAGCGAAGGCGAAATCCTGGCGCTGGACCGTAACACCAATGACCTGGTGGATATTTATGTCTCAGACCGCCTGATGGCGCGTGGGCGCCTGGTCATTGCGGACGGTGAACTTGGCGTCACGCTGAGCGAAATCGTCGACGAGCGCCGGGCCGCCTAAGCCTGCGCTTATCCACAGGGCACTGAATTCCTGTGAAAAGCTAACAAATCGACAGACTCTGTTAACCATTCCACCCCAACACTGCCCTCATAGAGTGGAGTGTGCCGTATGCGAATGAAGATGTTTGCTGCTGAATCTCTTGAGTCAGCCAAAGCAATGATCTTTGCCGAGATGGGTGATGATGCGATCATCCTGTCTGAGCGCGAAGTCCCCGGTGGTGTTGAGGTTCGTGCCGCAACAGACAAGCTAGGCGGGGGCATGGTGCCCAGCGAATCGCGTATCCTGACGCGACTTGGGGCCGCCCCGCCGCCGCGTCTTGTCGAGAGCCCGATTCGCAATCGCGTACGCGACGCCCTGCTGTGGCATGGTGCCCCGCAACGCTTTGCTGAACGCGCCGCCGATGCCGGGGTCGCCAACAATCACAGCAATGATCCGGTTGCTGCAATCGCCGCTGGCTTGAGCACGATGATTTCCTGCGACCCGCTTCTGGCGCGCCCCAATCGCGACATTCTCCTGGTCGGGGCGCCGGGCCATGGCCGCACGGCCACTGCCGCCAAACTGACCCGCCGGGCCGCTGTCGCCAAATCCGAAATCATGCCGATCGCCGCTGATCTCGATGCCACGGCAGGCGGGGCGCAGCTCGCCGCCTATCTCGAGCGTGAACAGGATCGCATACGATCCGTCTCCACACCTGACGCCCTCTTCGACCTGCTCAAGGCCATCAAGGCCGACGAGAAACGCTGCGTCATCGACCTGCCCGCCATTGTCCCGTTTGACGAGGATGACATGGCCAGCCTGCAGGATTTGATCGCCGTTATCGATGCTGAGCCGGTTCTGGTGATCAGCGCCGAAGGCCACCCGGAAGACCAGGTCGAGGCGGCCCGCGCCTTTGCCCGCTGCGGCATCCGCCGCGCGATTGTTACCAAACTGGATGTCACGCGCCGCCGAGGCGGCATTGTCTCTGCCCTGTCGGCTGCCAAGATCGCGTTCTCGCATCTGGCCGTTACCCCATTCATTGGCGGCGGGCTTGTCCCGGCAACGCCATCCCGACTGGCGCATCTCCTCACCGAGGATGCGCCTGCCCATGTCGCCTTGAGAGGAGCCGCCTGAAATGAGCTTCCTACTTCCCAAATCGCAGGAACGACCGATGCAAAGACCGCCTCGACGTGTCGAACCCGCCTCGATCATCGCTGTTGGGTCCGGCAAGGGCGGCGTCGGCAAGACCTTCATGTCGATCACGCTGGCCAGCGCCTTCGCACAGGCCGGCAAGCGCACACTGCTGGTCGATGGCGACCTTGGCCTGGCCAATGTCGACGTCCAGCTCGGCATTGCCCCGGAAACTGACCTGGCCGCCGTGATCGCCGGTTGGGTTGAACTGGAAGACGCCGTGACCGAAGTTGATGGCGGCTCGAAGGATGGCGGTTTTGACGTCCTGCCAGGCCGCTCCGGGTCTGGCGCCCTGGCCGAGCTAAGCTCTGAGGAGGTTGCCCGCCTGGCCGCTGGCCTGTCCGCGCTGGCCCTGCAATATGACCAGGTCATTCTCGATCTCGGGGCCGGGATCGAAGCCAATTGCATGCGCCTTGCGCGCGCCGCCGACAAGGTTCTGATGGTCGTGACCGACGAGCCGACTTCGATGACCGATGCCTATGCCTTCATCAAGGTGCTCAAGGGCTATGCCCCGAATGTCGAGCAGATGGTGGCCATCAACCAGGCTGAGACCCGCGCTGGCGGCCAACGCACTTATGAAGCGATCGCCCGCGCCTGCCAGCAATTCCTCGGTTTCCGCCCGGTCCTGGCCGGGACTGTGATGCGTGACGATGCCGTGCGCGAGGCCATTCGCAGCCAGCGCACGCTGATCTCGACCGATCCATCCGCCCAACCGATCATGGACGCCATCGCCATCGCCCACACCCTACTCGGGCGGACGGGCCAGGATCTGGAATATTAAAAGAAATGAACAAAAAAATCGTTTCGAATCCGATTATTAAATCCTTGGTAACTATCATTACCTAGATTCACAATCGTTAACGAAGCGACTAGCTTAGTTTTAGACTGATTCGGGGAGTTGAACATGAGAGTCTTGCTGATTGAGGATGACAATGCTGTCGCCCGTAGTATCGAGCTGATGTTGAAAGCCGCAGGCTTCAATATCTACACAACTGATCTGGGCGAAGAAGGTGTCGATCTCGGCAAGGTCTACGAGTATGACATCATCATTCTCGACCTCTCCCTGCCAGACATTTCCGGTTATGACGTGCTCAAGCAGCTGCGCATGGCCCGCGTGAACACGCCAGTGCTGATCCTGTCCGGCAACCCGGATATCGAAGCAAAAGTTAAGACCCTTGGTTACGGCGCAGACGATTATCTGACCAAGCCATTTAACAAAGACGAACTGATTGCCCGCATCACGGCGATCGTTCGCCGCTCTAAAGGCCATGCCGAGAGCGTCATCCGGACCGGCGACATTGTTGTCAACCTGGATGCCAAGACCGTTGAGGTTGACGATGAGCGCGTCCACCTGACCGGCAAGGAATACCAGATGTTCGAGCTGCTGTCCCTGCGCAAGGGCACGACCCTGACCAAGGAAATGTTCCTCAACCACCTGTATGGCGGCATGGACGAACCAGAGCTGAAAATCATCGACGTCTTCATCTGTAAGCTGCGCAAGAAACTGGCCCAGGCCACGAGTGGCGACCACTATATTGAGACCGTCTGGGGCCGCGGCTATGTCCTGCGCGATCCCAAGCCAAAGAAAGAGGCCGTCGCCGCCTAGAATAACTGTTCCCCCGAACAGGCAGGAACCCGGTGCGTCAGCGCCGGGTTTTTTGTTGGCGCAAGCTGCTTGTGCTTCCGGCATTTCGGTGAAATCCTACGCATGGAGGAAACAAGAATGCCCATGACAATCACACCCAGCGAGCAGGGGTTTGGCGCAAGCCTGACTGGCGTAGACCTGACCAAGCCGCTGGACAAAGACACGATCGACGCCATCCACCAGGCCTGGCTGACCCATCATGTCATTGCCTTTCCCGGTCAGAAGATGTGCGACGATGATCTGGAGCGTTTCACCCTGTATTTCGGCCCGTTCGGGGATGACCCGTTCATCGCCCCCATTCCGGGCCGCGAGCACATTATCGCCGTCAAGCGCATGGCCGACGAGACCTCGCCAATATTTGCCGAGACATGGCATAGCGATTGGAGTTTCCAGGCCACGCCACCGTCTGGCACCTGCCTGTTCTCGATCACCGTGCCGCCACAAGGCGGCGACACGCTGTTCGCCAATCAGCATGCCGCGCTGGACGCCATGCCGGCAGACCTGCGGTCACGCCTCGAAGGCAAGATCGCGATCCATTCAGCCAAGGGGGCCTATGCCCCGGACGGCTTCTATGGCGATGCCGACGAGGGGCGCAGCATGGACATTCGCCCATCCAGCGAAGCCACAGCGACCTACCGCCACCCGATCATCCGGGCCCATCCCGAAACCGGCCAGCTCGGCCTGTTCGGCTGCGCAGGTTACATTACCGGCTTTGAGGGCATGGACGAGGAGGCCTCCAATAACCTGTTGATGGAGCTCTATCGCTGGCAGACCCGGCCGGAATTCCAGTACCGACACAAATGGCAAAAGGACATGTTGCTGATGTGGGACAACCGGTCCGTGCTGCACATGGCGACGGGCGGCTATCAGGGCCATGACCGCCTGCTCCACCGCACCACGATTGGCGCACGCATCGCGGCCTGACCTGCGCTGAGGGCCTGCTGGACGGTTCAGAACGATGCCGTATTTCTATTACCTGACCCACCCACAGGTGCACCAGGACCCTGATGTACCCGTGCCAGATTGGGGCCTGTCTGAACTGGGCCGGGCGCGCACAGCCCGCTTTGCCCGAGCTGACCTTCTGGCGAACACAAGCAACCTTGTCAGCAGCGCAGAACGCAAGGCCATCGAGACAGCAGAGATCATCGCAGCGGCGATTGATCTGCGCCCCAAAATAGCCCCGGCGACGCATGAGAATGACCGCAGCGCAACAGGCTACCTCAAGCCCGAGGCGTTTGAGCGGGCCGCCACCGCTTTCTTCAACCATCCTGATGAGAGCTTCCGGGGCTGGGAGACCGCGCGTGAGGCCCAGGCGCGAATTGTCAGGCAGATGCAGGTGATCCTCACAGCCCCGGCTAAGGGTGACATCCTCATGGTGGGCCATGGCGGCGTGGGCACCCTGCTCTATTGCCACCTTGCCGGGCACGCGATTGACCGTCGTCATGATCAGCCAGGTGGCGGCGGCAATCTCTTCGCCTATGACCTGGCTGAGGCCCGGATCCGACATGGCTGGCGGCCTATCGAAGCGTTCTTATAATCCCTGTGGCCAACTTCGCCGCTTGACACGACGGATGGTTTTTATTTATTATCACCATTATGCCAAAAATTGTTGATCATGAAGAAAGACGCCGCGCCATTGCTTCTGCTGCCGTCGACGTCATCGCCGAACGAGGCCTGGAAGACACCAAGCTGACGGACATTGCGCGCCAGGCCAAAGTGACGACCGGCTCCATCGCCCACTATTTCCCGGACAAGGATACAGTCCTCGCCGCCGCGCTGGATGAGGTCTGCACCCGCCTGTTCCTGCGTATTGGCGAGCCGGACAATCCGCCAAGGGTCGAGGAGATATTCCAGACCCTGCCAATCAATGATGAAAAGCGAAAGGAATGGCGCGTCTGGCTGGCCTATCGCGGGCGCGCGCCCTACTCACCGACCCTTTCAGCCATTCACCAGAAGTATTTTGACGAGATCGAACTGGCCGTATCCGAAGACATG
>CBDUKI010000097.1:0-9091 GCA_965367765.1 uncultured Henriciella sp. | reverse complement strand
CGCCGGTTGCCCCACCTGAACCTGAGACTGAACCGGTGAACCTTGCGCCGCCTGTCTTGGACGCCGAACCGGAACCCCGCACCGAGCCAGCGGACACGCAAGCCGAGACTGTTGAAGCAGCAGACACTGCCCCTGATGACCCGGATGCAGAGGTGGTCGAGGCAGAGGCAGAAGCAGAGGCTGAAGCAGAGACAGCAGCTGAACCTGAAGCGCCGGCCGAAGGTCCAACTCCTGCCGAACAGGTGCTCGCCGAAATCGAGGCCCAGGAAAGCAAGGCTGCCGAGACCGAGCCAGAGCCAGCCGCGGAAACGGAAGCCGAGACGCCGGACCCGGTTGAAATCAGTGAGCCCACAGCTGCCAATGATGATAGCCAGGCAGTTGCCGTTGAAGAGGCACAGCCGGAGCCTGAACCCGCCCCTGAAGCCGTGGCTGATGCCAAGCCTGCCGACGAACCGAAACCGGACAGTAAGACAACCAAGGCAAAGGCGAAGAAACCGAAAGCCGCCAAGGCCGATAAGGTTGACCGCCTGAGCCTGGAATCGCCGGTCGTCGATGCCCCGTCCATCGGCCCAAAGACGGCTGAGCGGCTCGGCAAGGTCGAGATAGAGACGATTGGCGACCTGTTGGAGGCCGATGTCGAACAGACGGCAGCAGCCCTGAACGTGCGCTACATCACCACCAAGACGCTAACCGACTGGCAGGACCAGACCCGGCTGATGCTAGAGGCACCAGGCCTGCGCGTCCTCGACAGCCAAATCCTTGTCGGGGCTGGTATCCGTTCGGCTGATGACCTTGCCAATGCATCGGCCCGTTCAGTGCTCGAAGCCGCGACCAGCTTCCTTGAGACGCCCAGCGGCTCACGCGTCCTGTGGGGAGCCGAGAACCCGGTCGATGAAGGCGAGGTCAAGCAATGGATTTATCTGGCCCGCACCGCCAAGAAATAGCGGTCATTTGCGGCTGGCAGACCTAGTGGACCTTCTTGTCCCAGATCGCTCCGACGACATTTGAATAGTCATCGCTCCACGGGCGTTTGCCATCGCCGGATAGCGCGCCCCAGCGCGGGTCCGCGTCGAGTGTCTTCAGGGCGTCCACATTGTGGGCCAGCACGATGACCTGGCTTGACTGGGCCCGGAACATTTCCGTCTTCGACTTGTCATTGACATAGAACTGGTAGCGCGCCGGCACGCCGAGATTATCGGCAATCCGGGCAACCACGCTCTCCAGCTTCATGTGATTGTTCGACACATGCATGACCAGCAGGCCGTCTTCACTCAGGCGCGAGAGATAGAGCTGCACCGCCTCACGCGTCAAAAGATGGGCAGGCACCGAGTCAGAGGAGAACGCGTCGATCAAGAGCAGGTTGAATGCACCTTCCGGCTCACTGGCCAGGGTCAGGCGGCCATCGCCAAGCACGATCTGCGCGTCGGGCGTACACTCAGACAGGTAGGAAAAATAGTCCGGGTCGCTGGCAAAGCGCGCGACCAGAGGATCAATCTCGAAATAGGTATAGGCCTGGCCATCGCGCGCATAGCAGGCCACGGATCCGGCCCCGAGACCGATCACGCCAACCCGCCCGGGCGCTTCATGGGCACCAAAGACCTGCCCGATCGGGGCTTCAGGTGCATAATAGGTGGTCGGGCGCAGCCGGTCCGGGCCGGAAATATATTGCGCCCCATGCAAGGTCGTGCCGTGCATCATCACGCGGTGCGCCCCCCGGTCGACGACTTTGACCACGCCGAAGAAACCGCGTTCTGAGACCCCACCCGTCACCGGATTGGCGGCCAGGCCGACACCCCAGGCACAGGCTGCCGCGATCGCCGGGGTTGCCCGGCACTCACGGCCCAGCACGACGCCGAGCACAGCCAGTGCGAGCAGCAGCCGATAGGGCAGGAAGAGGTCTGTTTCACTGCCCTGGACCAGGCGCAGAATGATCGCCCCGAGCAGGGCAATCACGGCCGCAGCGGCCCATACACGGGTGCGTCCGCGGCCCATCCAGCGCGCCTCCGGGCGTACCAGCAGAACAGCGACCAGCATCAGCGGGTATTCCAGAACACTATTGAAGATCAACGGCACCAGCAGGGCGTTGAAGGCCCCGCCCAGCACGCCGCCAAGCGACATCAGCAGGTAGAACTCGGTCAGTCGCGAAGCGTCCGGACGGTCGGCGGCCATCAGGCCATGGCAAACAAGCGCCGCGACGAACAGGACGGCGAGGTGCAGGAAGAAAGACAACATCAGCGGCACACCAGACACGCTGGGCAGGGCCAGGACCGCAGCGGCAACCGCCAGCGGCAAGTAGCGCACACTGCCCGCCAGGCTGATCGGCGGTGACTTGGCGAAGACGATGATGAAGCTGGCAATATACAGCATCAGCGGCGGGGCCCAGAGGAAGGGCGCGCTGGCGACATCTGTGGCGATGTGCGTGGTCACGCCAACCAGCATGCTGGAGGGGATGAAGGCCAGCGTCACCCACCACAGGCGCTGGCGCCAGATCGAAGCCGGACGGGTTGACGCCTTTGTCTCGGCCGGTGTCGCAACCGCCTCACCCACCGGGGTCCCATGCGATCCTGCGGCGAGCAGGCCCGACAGCACGAGCAGCAAGGCCAGCAGGCCATATCCGGCCGTCCAGGCCTGGCCTTGTGCCGCAAGCGGCAAGAGCGGCTCCAACACCAGCGGATAGGCCGCCAGACCAAGCAGCGAGCCGATATTGGACGCTCCGTAAAGGTGGTACGGGTCATGCGCATCATGGCGGCCAGAGCGTGCATACCAGGCCTGGATCAGTGGTGCCGTGGCCGAGATCACCGCAAATGGCGGCGCAATTGACAGGGCAAACACACCAATCAGCCAGGCGGTGGGCTGGGTCGGGTTCGGATCGCCCAGCAATCCAGTCAGGTGGAAGGGCAGGACCAGCCCGGCCAGCACCAGCAAGGCACCGTGGATCATCACCTGCATCCGCACCGAGCGAACGAAATGGGTCATCGCATGGGCATAGCCATAGCCAAGCAGAAGGGCGGCCTGGAAACAGACCAGTGAGACATTCCAGACATTCGGCGATCCGCCCAGCAGCGGCGTCGCCATCTTGGCAAACATGGGTTGAACCAGGAAGACCAGCCCCGCCGAGAGGAAGACCGTAACCACATAGGGGCTGTCACCAAGCCGGGTCCGCCAGGTATTCAGTTTGCCTGCGCGCGCGCTCATCACTGTCGACATGTCTCTACCCGTTCCCATTCAAACCTTCGGGCTTGGTGCTGACAGATTTTCATGAAGAAGCCGTTGATCTCGCCCCTTGGCCTTTCCAGTACAGTCGAGCTGTCTCATAATTCCAGCAGGGAATCAGGAGTTTCTTTTGCGATCTGTGCTCATCATTGCGACCGTTCTGTCAGTGGTCTCGGCCTGTTCCAGCCCCGAGACACCGCCCGACAGGCTGCCAGACCCGGACACGCTGTCGGGCTGCCGGGCGCTTGAGCATGCCGGGTCGAGCTATGTCCTGTGTTCCTACTCGACCGACCATGACATTCGCCTGTTCCATGCTGATGCTGCAGGCGAACCCTATCGCCAGTTCGATGTCCTGGTCCGTGAACTCGACGAGCAAGGCAAGACACTGGTCTTCGCGATGAATGGCGGCATGTACCATGATGACCGCACACCCGTTGGCTTCTACCGCGATGAATATGGCGACAAGGCCACGGTCAACGTCAATGACGGGCCGGGCAATTTCCACCTCAAGCCAAACGGGATCTTCTGGATCAAGGATGACCGCGCCGGGGTCACCGAAAGCCAGGCCTATATCGATCAGGGCATCGACCCGGACTATGCCACCCAGTCTGGCCCGATGCTGGTGGTCGATGGCACCATCCATCCCGATCTCAATCCCGACGGCACCTCGCACAAACGGCGCAATGGTGTCGGCGTCAGTGCCAATGGCCACATGGTCCATTTCGTCATTTCTGATGGCGCGGTGACCTTTCACGATTTCGCCACCGTGTTCCGCGACCGGCTGCATACGCCCAACGCGCTCTTCCTCGATGGTCAGGTCTCCCGCCTTTATGCGCCGACCATGCAGCGCAATGAAGCCGGCCTCGACCTCGGCCCGATTGTCGGCGTGGTTGAATAGGCGCCGCCCCCGGCCAGGAAAGGCACATATCCATGAAACAAATCACTTTTAGCGAGGAGCGCCGAGCCGCGCTTGTCTCTGCCATCCAGGCCCAGTGCAGCGATAGTTTCGATGAGACGCTCAGCGATTTCCGGGCGGAACAATTACTCGACATGATGGTCGCCCTGATTGGCCCCGGCATCTACAATCAAGCGGTTCAGGACGTGCGCGCCCACCTGCAGTCACGGCTCGACGACCTGGATGGCGAAGTCTATGTCGAGCCGGACTGAACCAACAGGATACCGATCATGACGCTGACGCTTTACGGCCTGAAAAACTGCGATACCTGCAAGAAAGCCATCAAGGCGCTGGAAGCGGCGGGCCAGTCGGTCCGTTTCGTTGACATTCGTGCCGAGGCTGACCTTGATGACCGCCTGCCGGTCTGGCTCGCCAGCGCCGGGTTAGACAAGCTGATGAACACGCGCTCAACCACCTGGCGCAATCTCGATGAGGCCGCGCGCACTGGCGACCCACAGGCGCTGATGCTGGCGCACCCGACCCTGATCAAACGCCCTGTCATCGAGGCGGACGGCACGATCCATGTCGGCTGGACCAAGCCGGTCCAGGATGCCCTGCTCTAGACGCGATCAGGCCAGCGCGAACCAGACGCAGGCTCCGCCGGTCACCAGCATCACAATGGCCGAACCAAGTGTGCCAATCATTCGGCCAAGCCCGGTGCCAGTGGATCCGCCGAGGCCGACAGCATGCAGCACGCGGAACACGAAGAAGCCGCCGCCCAGAATGTGGACCAGCAGCGTTGGCGCGCTCAGGGCAGCCAGACCGAACAGGCCAATCACCGTGACCGGCACATCCTCGATCGCATTGCCCTGGACCCGCATGGCACGGTGCAACGCGTCATTGTCGCCATGCCCGACACTGATCTTGGCAGACGCCCTGACCCGCCCCGTGTTCAGCTTGAGCGCCAGGAACAACAATACAAACAGACCTGCATACAAGGTCGCGGCTTCATATCCGGTCATCAATAACCCTCCCGTTATGGCGCGAGTCTGAACGCGCCCGCGGCATCGGTCAATCATTTCCTCGGCCAGCCATTGCAGAACCGGGCCGCAAGCCATAGGTCAACAGCCAGTACACTTGCAGGATATTGCCATGTCGATTGTCGGCCTCATCGGCGGCGTCAGCCCGGAAGCCACCCATATCTATTACCGCCTGCTGAACCAGGCCGCGCGTGGCCATTTCGGCGGCCAGCATTCGGCCCGCGTCCTGTTCCACATGCTCGATTATGGCGTGATGTTCGGCCACTACCAGGCCAATGACTGGGACGCCTTCCGGGCCGAAGTCGTCACCGCAGCACTGTCGCTAAAGGCAGGTGGGGCGCGCGCCATCGCGATCACCTCCGGCACCACCCATGTTGCCGCCGATGCCGTGGCCGAAGCGACCGGCCTGCCGGTCATCCACATGCTCGACAGCCTGACCGAGGCGATGGTCCAGGCCGGGTCGAGCCGCCCGCTCCTGCTCGGCACACCATGGACCATGCAGGGCGAGTATTTCCGCGCGGCACTGGCCACGCGCTTCACAGGCTCACCGAGCATACCCGATCCGGCCGAACGCGAGATGATCGGACGCATCATCTTTGACGAGCTGGTCGACGGCGAGGTCAAGCCAGCCTCACGCCGAGACCTCTCCGAAATGATCGCCCGCCACCAGACGCTGGGGGCGGACGGCGTCATCCTCGGCTGTACGGAATTGTGCATGATCCTCAACCAGGGCGATTGCGAGATCCCGGTGTTCAGCACGACGCATATCCACGCCGCCGCGATCGATGCCTGCATTCAGGCGTTGGCCTAGGCGCTTGGCGCGAGGGCAGTCTGGCTGACACATTGCCGCGCCGGGCGCGCAGCGCTATGCGATGCTGAACACAAATGACTGACGGGAGAGCAAGATGCGTGATGTTGTAATCTGTGAGCCGAGACGGACCGCCATTGGCAGCTTTGGTGGCGGCTTCAAGACCACCCCGGTCCATCATCTCGCCACCGCCGTGATCAAGGACATCATGGCGCGAACCAGGTTGAACGGCGACCTGGTTGATGATGTCCTGTTCGCCAATTGCTACCCGACCATGGAAGCCCCGGCCCTGGGGCGTGTCGCGGCGCTGGATGCCGGCCTGCCGATCACCGCTGGCGGGCTTCAGATCGACCGACGCTGCGGGTCCGGCCTGCAAGCGGTGATCTATGGCATCATGCAGGTCGCCAGCGGCGGCAGTGACCTGGTGATCGCGGGCGGCGCCGAAACCATGAGCCGCGCCCCGTTCTACAATGTCGACAGTCGCTGGGGCGTCAAAACCCCTGGCATCATGCTCGAGGACGGCCTGACCCGTGGCCGCATGACGGCAGGCGGTGACCATTATCCCGTACCCGGCGGCATGATCGAAACAGCTGAAAACCTGCGCAAGGAATACAGCATCACGCGGGAGGCCCAGGACGAGCTGGCCGCCCGCTCACAGGCCCGCGCCGCTGCTGCGCAGGATGATGGCCGCTTTGCCCAGGAAATTGTGCCGTTCACCGTGCCGGGCCGCAAAGGCGACACAGTGATCGACAAGGACGAGCATGTCCGCCCCGGCACCACGGCTGAGGCGCTGGCCAAACTGCGCCCGATCCGCCTCAAGATCGACGCCGATGCCACCGTCACCGCCGGCAATGCGTCTGGCCAGAATGATGGCGCGGCGGCTTGTATCGTCACCACCCGCGAGATTGCCGAGCGCGAAGGCCTCAAGCCGATGGCCCGCATGGTGTCCTGGGCGCTTGCCGGGGTTGGCCCGGCGGTCATGGGCATTGGCCCGGTCGCCTCGAGCCAGAAAGCCCTGGAACGCGCCGACCTCAGCCTCAAAGACCTGGACCTGATCGAGCTGAACGAGGCGTTTGCCGCCCAGGTGCTGGCCTGCACCAAGGCGCTTGGCCTGGATGACGCTGATCACGACCGCATCAATGTCAACGGCTCCGGCATCTCCATGGGCCACCCGGTCGGCGCGACCGGCGTGCGCATCCTGACCACAATGCTGATGGAAATGGACCGCCGCGAAGCCCGCTACGGCTTGGAAACCATGTGCATTGGCGGTGGCCAGGGCCTCGCGGCAGTCTTCGAACGAGTAAGCTAGCCCGGTTGAACCGCAGGTTGGGCGCGCGCGGCGCGGACCGTTTCGCCGTTCAACAGGTCGACGACAACGTGCAAGCCGATCGCGGGCCAGAGCGAGCCGGAGAGGACGACAGTCATCGTCATTACCAGGCCGATGAGGAAGACCGGCAGCAATTGGGCCAGGCCCTGATAGCGGTGCAGCCATGTGAACACAGCCAGCGACAAGGCGGCCGCGGCCCAGACCGGCATGACATGCGCGAACCCCCAGATCACGAAACCACGGAATATGATCTCCTCGGTTATCCCGGCGGTCACCGCCGTAGTGCGAAACAGGCGAAACTCCGCCTCGCTTTGCGGCAGGAAATAGAGATTTTCGCCCATGGCCTCCAGCTCGGTACAGAATTTACGGCGCACCGCGTCCGAGCGCATCACGCCGAACCATTGCCAGGTGAAAAATCCACTCACCAGCGCCGCCAACCCCCAGCCGACACCGAGGGTCCAGCCGTGGCCCGCCACAAAGCCGAGCTCGGCCCAGCCACGCCCGGCCACCAGCCACAAGCCGAGCACAAGCAGGGCCAGCGTCCACAACATGACGATCGTGCTGCGATAGAGCCGTTCGCGCGCCCCGGCCTCACCCGACAGAATGCGCGCCCGAACCTTTTCCCGTGACAATTCGGCCTGGACCGGCAGGCCGAGACAAATGATCGCCAACAGGGCGATATCGAAGACTGACAGCGGATCAAGGCTCAAGATCGGCATGATTTTCTCCATCTGGCCAAGCTACAAAAACCCTTGGCAACAGGTGCAAACTGTCATAAATTGAATATGAATTCAAGTTCAATATAAAGCCGATGCCGCCACCAACACCCCGCCCCCGCAAACAGGCCCGCGCCGTCAGGACCCGCCAGAAGCTGATGGATGCGCTGGACCGCCTGTTACGCGAGCGAGAGTTCGAGAACATCTCGGTCAGCGACATTGCCGAAGAGGCCGGGGTCGCCGTCGGCTCGCTCTATAGCCATTTCCGCGACAAGACCGCCTTCCTCGAAGCCTTGCTCGACGATTGGCGCGCCGAGGTTGAAGCAGCCTTGGCGATAAGCGAGACCGACGCCAACGAACGGGCCTTTCGAGACATCGGGAACCTGTATGACGCCCTGCTCGCGACGACACGCGCGGTGCATGAACAGGTCGTCCAGAACGGCCATATCCTGCGCGCCGTGCACACCTATACCCGCCTGCACCCAGAGATTGGCGGCGAGGACTGGCAAGCACTGACCATGCGCAGCTTCACCACCATTCGCACCCTGTTTCGGGTCTTCGCCGCTGACATCACGCTCGCCGACACCGAAGCGGCCATCGGCTATCTCGGCTTCGTGTTCAATTCGATCTTCATTCGCCGGGCGCTGATGCCACAGGACACCCTGCTTGATGCGGTAAAGCTCGATAGCGAAGCGCTGATCAGCCATACGGCGGACATGTTGTTCGCTTATCTCACACGCCCGCAATAATCGGCCATCCTGGCCTCGCGCGGCCCATGCAAGCGGCGGCGCCGCACTGCATTTCACGAGTCCTTAAGCTGTAATCGCTATGGAACCTGCAAAAGAATAAACATTTTACAGGTCGTATTGGTGTCGATGGGTGCAGCCTCCAAAGGTGGGAAACAGCCTTATTTTTCATTCCCACAGATTTCCAGCCACAATCCCTGGCTGGATGTCCTGCGGGCACTGGCCATTCTCCTGGTCCTCGTGCGACATGGCGGGCGCGCCCTGCTCGAGGTCGTCCCGGGCCTGCATCCACCCGCCGCGTTGGTCAATTTCACCCTGAATGGCTGGGCCGGTGTAGACCTGTTCC
>CBDUKI010000096.1:0-9165 GCA_965367765.1 uncultured Henriciella sp. | reverse complement strand
GGTTGAAAGGCGAACCTTGGCAAGGCCTGCCTCGACTGGCGTGCATGTGAAATAAATGTTGCAGAATTGCCGCACATTGCGGGGCAATAACACCTCGATTGATACTTTCTATCGAACATTCCATTGACGACACAAATATTACAATGTGGATTGGCCCGCAGTACACGGGCGGCGCGTACAAAGCGTGCCGTAAGCGGTCAAGAAATGACCGGAGGAACGCCGTGCACTTAACTTATAAACCTAATCAGGGGTTAAATATGACACTTAGAAACAAGAAGGGACGTCTGATGCAGACTACCGTGCTTGCCGGTCTGGCGAGCATGATGGTTGCACCTGCGGTATTCGCGCAGGATGCTGCAGACGAAGACACTGCCCGTCAGGAAACTGTGGTTGTCACCGGTTCTCGTATCGGTAACGCCAACCTGACGTCTTCTAGTCCAATCACCAATGTCGGTGCTGAAGATCTTGCGCTTGCCAACACAGTGAACTCAGAGCAGTTCCTGAACACGCTGCCGCAAGTCATCCCAGGCTTCGACTCATCTTCAAACAACCCAGGTATCGGTGAGGCCACAGTTGACCTTCGCGGTCTGGGCGCCAACCGTACTCTGGTTCTGGTGAATGGTCGTCGCTTCGTGTCGTCCAACCAAAACCCAGGCGTGGTTGACCTCAACACCATCCCAACCGCTCTGGTCGACCAGGTCGACATTCTGACCGGTGGTGCGTCTGCCATTTATGGTTCTGACGCGATGGCAGGTGTTGTGAACTTCATCCTGAAAGATGACTTCGAAGGCGTTGAGCTGGACACCTCTTACGAGCTGTCTGAGCAAGGCGACGGCGCAATCTGGAATGTCGGCCTGACAATGGGCGGCAACTTCGACAACGATCGTGGTAACGCTGTGCTGAGCATGGAATACACGTCTCGTGAGTCTGTGTTCCAGGCCGATCGTATTGAATCAGAGTTTACTCTGGTTGATGGCGGCGCTGCTGGTGGCTTCCAGGAATCTGGTTCGATCAACATCCCGTCAACCTTCGTGTTCGACACCAACCCTGACTATACCGCTGCGCTCGGCACTCCGCTGCCTTGTTCTGCAGAAGGTACGACAGATGGTGGTGGTTACTGTACCACCGATTCCTTCGGCTGGATCTTCTCACCAAGTGGACCAGGTGCTGATATCTTCATCAACTCTGGCCCGAACACCAACCGCTACAACTATGCGCCTGCAAACTACCTGCAGATCCCGCAAGAGCGTTACTCTGTCTTCGCGTCTGCGACATACGACATTACCGACAATATCGAGGCTTATGCCCAAGGTATCTTCGTATCCAGCCAGACCGAGCAGTTGCTGGCTCCAACCCCAGTGTTCACCACACTGACAGTCAACTTCGACAACCCATTCCTGGCTGGCGACACCCAGGCTCTGACCCTGTTGAATGCTCTGTCAACCGGTGACTCTGACGGTAACGGTGTTGCGGATGCACAGATCGTTGCTGGTCGTCGGATGCAGGAGCTGGGTGGTCGTCTGTCTGACATCACCAATGACAGCTTCCAATTCCAGGGCGGTCTGCGTGGCTCGTTCAACGAGACCTGGGACTGGAACCTGTTCGGTTCATTCGGCCAGGCCGAAACCGCTGTTGTCCAAACCGGTAACGTTGACGTACCTGCCTACCAGGCAGCTGTCCGTGAAGGCCGTGCCAACATCTTTGTTGCTGATGGCCTGACTCAGGACATCGTGGACGAAATCTCAGTCACGGGTGTGATCACCGGTCTGACCGAGCAGTCCATCCTGTCGGCTGAAACCTCTGGCGATCTGGGCAACTTCAAGTCGCCAATGGCCGAGAACCCAATCGGCGTGGCTTTCGGTGTTGAATACCGTGAAGACAGCCTGGCTACCGAAGGCGCTGGCCTTGGGCCAGACATTGCTGGCTTCAACCAGGCGCCAGCCACTTTCGGCAGCTATGATGTGACCGAAGTCTTCACCGAGCTTAACGTGCCTCTCATTGAAGGTGCGGCCGGTGCTGAAGAACTGACCCTGACCGGTGCTTACCGCTACTCCGACTACTCAACAGTTGGCGGCGTGGAAAGCTATGCCGGTGGTCTGTCATGGACACCAGTTGATGGTTACCGTTTCCGTACGCAGTTCCAGCGTGCTGTACGTGCACCAAACATTGGTGAGCTGTTCCAGCCACAGGTCAACGGCTTCCCGAACATCGCCGACCCATGTTCTGGCGGTCTGAACGGTGGCTTCGCTAACCTTGATCCGGGTGACGTCGCAACTGTGACGGCTCAGTGTACAGCGAACGGCGTTCCAGCCGCTGCTGTCGGTACACCGCTGCAGGTGAACGCTCAGATCGAAGGCCTGTTCGGTGGTAACCCGAACCTGAACGAAGAAGTCGCTGACACGTTCACAGCCGGTGTTGTCCTGGAGCCTAGCTTCATCGATGACCTGACCGTGACCATCGACTACTATGACATCAAGATCGAAGACGTGATCGGCAACGTGCCATCACAAACCATCTTCGACCTTTGCTATGTCGATGCTGTCGATTCGTTCTGTAACCTGATCACACGTAACCCATCTGGTACGGTTGACATCTTCAACTCGTTCTCTCTGAACGCAGCTGAACTGACAACCAAAGGTGTCGACATCTCGGTTGACTACAGCTGGGATGCTGGTGAGTTCGGTACGTTCGGTGTCTACTCTCTGATCAACTGGACTGACGAGAACGTGTTCCAAGCACTGCCTACGTCTGAAGCCATTGATTGTGTTGGCTTCTACGGCGCAACTTGCGGCGAGCCGATCCCAGAGTGGACATTCAACACGCGTGTTGACTGGCAGAAAGGCCCTTACGGCGCCCGTCTGCGTTGGCAGCGCATCAGCGAAGTTGAGGACGATCTGCTGCGTGCCGGTGGTACGGCAGACCTGTTCGTACCAGGTGTTGACGCCTATGACCAAGTCGATCTGACTGGTTTCTGGAACGTCAATGACAACCTGTACCTCAGCCTGGGTATCGAGAACCTCTTCGACACCGACTATGAGCTGATTGGTGATGACTCTGCTCAGCAGTCCAACACCCACCCAGCGACTTACGACACCATCGGACGTACATTCTACCTCCGTGCGGTTGTTGACTTCTAGGTCCTGACCTTACGAATAGAGAAGGGCGGTCTTCGGGCCGCCCTTTTTTGTTTGTGGTTTTCTGGCACTTGTCTTCGCGCTGCAGAAGCCGCGTGGTTTCAGCCCTCGAGCCGCGGCACCCGCCTGGTCAGGTCGGCGGCATACTCGGCCAGCTTCTCGCGGAACATGTCGCCGCCATCAGCGGATGATTTCGCAATCGGCTGGCGCACCTGAAGGCTGGAAAAGGTCGCGACATAGCGATCAAGGGCCTGCGATTCGAGGCAGTGATCGTCCCAGTCGAGCGCCGCCTGGGCCACCACCATGCGCCGCCCGGCCTGCGGGTCATCGACCAGCGCATCATAATCAATAATGGCCAGCCGATCGCCTTGATGGTCCCGGTAGGTCGCCACAGTGCGGACATAGCGTTCAAAAAAGTCGGCAAGATCATCCAGACGGTGGGCCCAGCTATAGGTCCAGGGGAACTGGTGGCGATAGATCGAGATGGCGACATTGAACGGGTCGCGCTGGCAATAAACAAAGCGGGCGCTTGGGAACAAGGCTGCCAGAAGCGGCACGGCCAGCGCATTGCCCGGCATCTTGTCGGTGACCACCGGCTTGCCCTCTGTATCCGGCAGTGCGGCGAGATAGGTTTCCCGAAACATTGGCGCCAGCCGTGCCAGAATGTCAGGAGCGGCCTGTGACCCGTGCTTGCGAAGCTCGAACAGGAAGTTTTCCAGCAGTTTTGGCCCGGTCGGCAATTCTCCGCCAGCGTGCACATCCGGGTGTGCGCCAAGGATGCTCTCGACCAGTGTTGTGCCGGAGCGCGGCATGCCGGTGATGAAGACCAGGCGTGGGTCATCAGCCTTACCAAAGCTTGCACCGCTTGCCGACAAGGCCCGCGCAGCCTCACCAAGCAGCTCCATGTCATTGCGCGCCAGGACGGGATCATAGGCCTGATCCTGATCGCAGGCGATTTGCCAGCGCAACTGATTGGCCGCGTCATACAATTTGAGCGCCTCATCGGCCTGTTGGCTGCGAAACGCGGCATCGCCAAGGGCAAACCCGGTTGAAGCGCGCTCCATCGCGGCGAGGCTTTCGTCCTGCCAGTGCGCGAGCAGACCCAGGCGTGTTGCTTCGTCAATACGTCCGCGCAGGACGCTGGCCAGCTGGGTCAGCGCGCGCAGGTGGCGGGGTTGCTGTGAAAGCGCCTGTCGGCACAGGGTTTCTGCCGTCCCGGTATCGCCGCGCAACATGTTGAGCCGGGCATTGGCTGTCAGGGCATCGGGCGAAGCGGGCAGGGCAGCGAGCGCGGCGCCGAGATAGTGTTCGGCCTCACCAAAGCGCTGTGCATTCAGGCAGATGCGGCCGAAGGTCAGTTGCTGCGAGGGGCTCGGCGCTGTGCTGGCCTTGATGATGGGGGCAAAGGCTTCGGCTGCGCCATCAATATCACCGAGTTCGAACAGGGCCTGAGCAAGTGCCTCATTGGCGGCGAGTTGGCCCGGCGCGACCTGCAGCCACTGGCGCGCCGTGCTGGCGAGTTCCTGCCACGAGGCGCGGGCCCTGGCGAATTCGATTTTCACGGCCCACAGGTTGGGATGGGTCGGCGCGGCCTGTTCGAGCAGGCGGATGGCATTGGCCGCATCGACAAATTGCCGGGCGAGGATGGCGTTGAGCGCCAGACGCAGCAGGTCCTTGTCATTTGCCGCCTTGAGCTGTGTCAAATGCTGCAGCGCTGCGCTCGCCCCAGCATGGTCGCGCGCGGCTTCGCGAATCAATGAGGCCTGACGCCAGACCAATGGTTGAGCAGGGGCCAGTTCGATCGCGCGTGTAGCCTGGCCGAGGGCTTCGTCCAGCTTGCCTTCGCGCCAGCTCAGGCCCGCAAGGCTGATGAAGGCCTGCCAGTAATCCGGGGCCAGCTCACAGGCGCGTGTCAGGTGGTGGCGTGCGCTGGCTGCGTCGCCCTGCGCCAGTTTCAGCGTGCCGCGCATCTGGTGGGCTTCGGCATCATCAGGCGCCAGATCCAGCGCTGCACGCAGGTCACGATCTGCCGCGTCGAGCTGGCCGGAAGCCTGGCTCCGGGCGGCGGCGTCCAGCAATTGATCGAGCGTCTTTGTCATCCGTGCGGGCTTTCGCGCTGTTGATTTTTACCGGCGGGCGCTACACTCATGAACAAGACACCCACCTGCCGGACAGGCCTGCCATTGAGAAAGCGTACCGACCCGGAATGTCCATGACGAATGCAAGTCTTATGCAGCATTTGCAAGCTGCCGCAAACAGCCTGAACCAGGGGCAGGTGGACCAGGCGCGGACGCATGTACAGGCCGTGCTGGGGTCATATCCCAATCATCCTACGGCACTGTACCTGAGCGGCGGTATCTGCAAACTGTCGGGCCAGTTGACCGAGGCCGAGGGCTTCTATCGTCGCTCGCTCAAGGCGGCCCCGAAACAGCCCCAGGTGGCCAATGCGCTGGGGGCCGTGCTGGTAGCGCAGGCCCGCCTGGAAGAGGCTTGCGAGGCGTTCGCCAGGGCGACCAAGCTGGAGCCGAAATACCTTGAGGCCTGGATCAACCTTGGCCGACAACGCCTTGATATGAAAGCGCTTGTTGAGGCGGAGAAGGCGTTCCGCGCGGCCCTGAATGTCAATCCGAATGAGGCCCGTGGCCATGTCGGGCTGGGCCGCGTATATGCGGCGCGAGGCGAGTATGACCAGGCCCGCACCGCGTTCGAAAAAGCGATCGCGCTGGCGCCAACATATTTCCACGCTCATCACTATCTAGGCCATGCCCTGTTCGAGCTGGGCCAGCTTGAGGCGGCGGCAGAGCGGTTTGATCAGGCGCTGCAGCTTCAACCCAATGTGCCCGCCACCTTGCAAGAAGCGGCAAGGGTCGACTTCCAGCTTGACCGAAAGGACCGCGCGATTGCCCGCCTGCGTCAGGCGATCAGCCTTCAGCCGCTGAATGCCAGCCTGCACCGGGACCTCAACCAGATCCTGTTCATGCTCGGCCATGACGACTTGCTGGCCTCGTTCAAACAGGTGCTTGACCAGACCCCGTTCGATCCTGGCTTGTTGTGTGCCTTTGCTCAGTTTGCCGTCTCGGCGCGCCAGCCCGGCGAGGCGCTGGCCTATCTGCAGCGCGCCGCGGCGATGGACAATTGCCCAGCCGAAGTGTTCGGCGCGCTGGCGCATGTCGTGGCTGAGACCGATCGTCCCCAGGCTGCGCTGGCCTGGCATGAAAAGGCCCGCTCGCTTGCGCCGCAGAACAAGTTCATCCTGCAGAATTATTGTTCGGCCCTGTTCAATACGGGCGAAATTGAGCGGGCTGCTGCGATTGCCAGCGACGCTTTCGCCCTCGACCCAACCGACCAGATGAACCTCGCCTACCAGACCACAGCGCTGCGCCTGCAGGCCGAACCGCAGGCCAATGGGCTGTACCAGCCGGATATTTTCACGGAGAAGAAGGCGATCACCCCGCCACCCGGCTACGCCTCGCTGGACGCCTTCAATGATGCGGTGCGCCGCGAGCTGATCGCCCTGCACAACAGTGCGCAAGAGCCGTTCGACCAGAGCCTGAAGGGCGGCACCCAGGTCGAGCTGACCCGGATTGCCCGTCAGAACAAGGTGATAGGTGAATTGGTCGACAGCCTGAAACGCTCGGTCGCCACCTTTGCCGCGGGCTTGCCCGACGTGCCGGGCCACCCCTTCCTGTCGCGCAAGCCGGAGGTGATCGAGTTCTCGGGCATCTGGTCGGTACGTCTGCGCACGGGGGGGCACCATATCAGCCATGCCCATCCCGAAGGCTGGCTCAGCTCGTGCTATTATGTCGACCTGCCCGAAGACGTTGAAAGCAGCGGCGATCATCAAGGCTGGCTGCGCATCGGTGAGCCGCCGGTCGGGCAGATCATGGACAAGCTGGACAGTTTCGACATCCAGCCCTCGGAAGGGGCACTGATCCTGTTCCCGTCTTATTTCTGGCATGGCACCTTGCCCTTCTCGAAAGGGGCCCAGCGCCTGACTGTGGCGTTCGACGTCAAGCCCCGCGCCGTCTAGACGGGGCTTCGACAATTGCCTGAATAAGGTTACATAGGCGACAGGTGTTGCAGCCCACGGGCCCTGGCAAGACCGTGACTAGGGAGAGGACCGCCCATGACGACCGAGCTTGAAACCGCCGGGCTGGCCAGCATTGGCGGCTTGTCCACGCATCAGGACGCAGATCTCAGCGGCCAGCCATGCCGCAATTGTCAAACCCTGGTCAGCCAGCGCTATTGTCCGAATTGCGGCCAGCTGGCGGCCAGTTTTCATCGCCCGGTCTGGTCTCTGCTCAGCGAGTCGATCAATGACATGTTCGCCTTTGATGGCCGTCTGGCGCGCACTTTGCCGAAACTGTTTCTGCGCCCCGGGCGGCTGACACGCGACTATGCTGATGGCAAACGCGCGCGTTATGTGCCGCCTTTCCGCATGTTCCTTCTCGCCAGCCTGGTCTTCTATTTCACCCTGTTTGCGATGATCTCGAACGAGGGCTGGATCCGGGATCTGACCCTTGATGAGCATGAGGCCGGGACCGAGCTGGTGATCGAACCGGATGCAGCGGGCTTGTCTGATGGGCTGGACCTGAGCCTGAATGCGGAGGAGTTCGCCAGTCAGGATGAGCAATCGGCTTCGGTTGAGCGGGTGCGCCGGGTGCTCGACAATCGCGAATTGTTTCAGGCGGAGCTGGAAAAATGGGCACCGCGGCTCAGCGTATTCCTCGTCCCGCTGACCATACTGGCGCTGACATTTCTGCATATCTGGCGGCGCAAGCTGTATGTCTATGACCATGCCATTCATGCGCTGCACCTGCATTCCTGGTTCTATCTGATTGGCAGTATGTGGATGGTGCTCAGCCCGTTTGCCGGGTGGATCCACCCGTTCATGGCGCTGCTGGTCTTCTATTATGTCTGGCGCAGCCTGGTCGTGGCAACGCAATCAGGGTGGATCATGTCATTCATGCGCCTCTTGTTCCTGCTCCTGTTCTGGCTGGTTGTCGTACTCGTCCTGATGATCGGGGCAATCGTGATGAGTGGCCTGGAAGCGAGTGCGGGCGCCTAGATGCGCAACCGCCCGGTTCCACAGATGTCCAATGAGGCGCGCGCCTTCGCGCGGTCCTTGCTGATCGCAGAAGACGCGTTGGTACTTGCCTTCAACAAACCGTCTGGCCTGCCGGTCCAGTCGCGCGGCAATAATCGCCGCTGCCTGGACGAATTGCTCTGGGCCTTCGCCCGGTCCAATGGCAAACGCCCGCGCCTTGTCCATCGCCTGGATGCAGTCACTTCGGGCCTGATCCTTGCGGCGCGAACCAAACCGGCAGCCGCCTTCCTGTCAGCTGCGTTTGAGGCGCGCGAGGTCGAGAAACACTATCTCGCCCTGGTCTCGGGCAACCTGCCGGTCGGGGCGGGCGGAACGGTCGACGAACCCTTGCGCCGTGTCGAACGCGGCGAGGATGGCCGCCCGGCCCATGCCAGGGCTAGCCGTCCAGGTGAAAGCGGGGCCAAACCGGCGCGCACTGATTGGCAGGCCGTGGCAAGCGGGCAGGGGGTGACCCTGTTGGACGTGCAACCGCAGACCGGGCGCATGCACCAGATCCGTGCGCATCTCGCCCATATCGGGCATCCGATCATCGGCGATGTGCTTTATGAAGGGGGCAACGGGCCGCGCCTGATGTTGCACGCTGCGCGCTTGACTGTGCCGCTGCCTGAGGGGGGCACGCGCACCTATGAAGCCCCGCCGCAGGCGGACTTCACAGATGCGCTCAAAGCGTTCGGCCTTTAACCGCCCGCACCCGGCACGGCGATCTGCGCCGGGGCACCGGGGCCAAGGTCGATGCCGAGATACAGCCAGGCCATCATCAGGATGACACCGGTGATCAACAGCCAGATGGAATACGGGATCATCATCGCGGTCAGGCTGCCAAGGCCGAAGTCACGCTTCCAGCGCTGGGCAAAGACCAGGATCAGTGGAAAGTAGACCATGAGCGGGGTGATGATATTGGTTGCCCCATCGCCAACGCGATAG
>CBDUKI010000095.1:0-9170 GCA_965367765.1 uncultured Henriciella sp. | reverse complement strand
CTGTTGTCATCGAAATCCGGGCCAGTGGCACGGGTTTGCCAAGCCGATCCACGACTTTCAGTGTCAGGCGCTGGTCGGCATCGACATAGGGCAGGTCCTTGCGGCCCAGTTCGTCGCCCTGCAACATCCGATCAAGATAGGCCTTGTACAGGTCCGGGTTGAGCACATCGTCATAGTCCCCGGCGGTCAGCATTCCGGCCTGCGGTTCCGGTTGGTCCGGGCGCGGCTCTGGCTCAGGCACAATGATCGAGTCGACCGGGCCGGCTTCACGCGCGGCAGAGGTCTCGCCCCCCATCGAGCCGGTCACGACAATCTCGCCCATGGCCATGTCACCAGAGGCCATTGGCGGTGGTGGCGGCGGGGGCGGGGGTGATGGCGGCGCTGGTTCACTGACCACTGGCCCTGCCTCTGATGGACCTGCCGCGTCATCTGTTGTCGTACAGGCCGTCAGCACGCCAGCGGCGGCCAGGGCGACGAGCCATGGTTTCCATTTCACATTCATCCTCGCTCTCCCTCACAAGATGTTCATGTAGCAAGCCGATTGTTTGGGGCGCAAACAAGGCGAAGCCGAGATTTTCTGTGGAGCGGCCTAGTCTTCGTCTTCGTGAATGGGCGTAATCGAGAGGCCGGTAATCTGGTTGCGCGTCTTGCGCAGGATATCAAAGCGATAACCGTGGAAGGCAAAACGCTGGCCCGGCTCCGGTATCGTCTGGGCCTCATGGATGACCAGACCCGCCACGGTAACCGCTTCCTCATCTGGCAAAACCCAGCCGGTGACGCGATTGAGGTCGCGGATGGTCACCCAGCCTTCGGCAATCACCGAGCCGTCTTCCTGCATGCGCACACCCTGGACGACGAGGTCATGCTCATCACGAATGTCACCGACGATTTCTTCAAGAATGTCTTCCAGCGTCACCAGGCCCTGCAAAGCACCGTACTCATCGACCACCAGGGCAAAATGGCTGCGCCGCTTGAGGAAGCGATTGAGCTGTTCCTCAACTCGTGTCGTTTCGGGAATGAACCACGGGTCGCGACAGATCGCGACAATATCCAGGCTGTCGATCCGGTTATTGTTGCCAACCACCGCGCGCAGCAGATCCTTGACGTGCAGGATGCCGACGATTTCAGTCGCATCGCCGCGAAACAGTGGCAGGCGTGTATGCGGGCTGGCCAGGGCCTGGCGGACAATGCTGGTCGGCGGGTCATCGGCATCGATCATGATCAGGTTCTTGCGGTGGATCATCACCTCTTCGACCGTCATGTCCTTCAGGTCGAGCGCCGCAACCAGGCGATGTCGGTCCTCGGCGTCGAGGCCTTCCTCGGAATGGTGCAGGTCAATCGTGCCGCGAATATCCTCTTCCGCCGTGACATCATCTGGCGGGCTGGTCCCGAACAGTTTCAGCGTTGCGTTGACGATGGCCTGGATCACCTTGATCACCCAGCTGACGCTCGCCACCAGCCAGGAAATCGGGCGTGCCACCGACATCGCCATGCTGTCGGGCCGCGTGATCGCATAGGTCTTGGGCAGCACTTCGGAAAAAATCAGCACCATGGCGGTCATGATCCCGGTCGCCACGAGCACGCCGCCCGGCCCCGGCATCAGGGTCAGGAACAGGTTGGTGGCCAGCGCCGAGGCGAGAATGTTGACCAGGTTGTTGCCAAGCAGGATCGAGCCGATCAGCCCCTCGCGGTCGGCAATCAGCCGGTTGACCCGCACGGCGCGCTTGTCGCCATCCTTTTCAAGCTGGTACATGCGCGAACGGCTGGCAGCCGTCAGCGCTGTCTCTGAACCCGAGAAAAAGCCCGACAGAGCGAGCAGGATCAATATCGTGATTATCGTGCCAACGACCATCAGCCTTCGCCCAGCTCCTCGCTCAGGAAAGTTCGTACATCATCAAGGTCTGCCTCGGGATGAATGAAAGCCTGTCCCAGCCCGCGGGCAAGGATCAGCGGGACTTTTCCGGCCCGCACTTTCTTGTCTTGTTTCATCGCCTCGGCCAATGCGCCGGAGACATAGGGTCCACCGGGCAGTTTTGCCAGATCCGTCTGCAATCCGCTGGCTTGCAGCACCTGCGCGCCCTTGTTAGCCGCCGCAGCTTCCATCAGGCCCAGCCGGGCCGAATAACGCAGCGCCAGCGCCATGCCAGCCGCCACCGCCTCGCCATGAAGCAGGTCGGCACCATAGCCGGTCGCCGCCTCCAGCGTGTGACCGAACGTGTGGCCGAGATTGAGCAGCGCCCGCACCCCGCCCTCGCGCTCATCAGCAGCGACAATGCGGGCTTTTGACTGGCACGAGACCGCCACCGCATGAGCAATCGCGTCTGGCCGCAGGGCCACCACGTCGCGGCCATTCTGCTCCAGCCAGGCCAGGAAGTCCGGCGCGTCGATCAGGCCGTATTTGACCACTTCGGCATAGCCGGCCAGCACTTCGCGCTTCGGTAGGGTTGCCAGCAATTGCGTATCGGCAAGCACCAGGCGCGGCTGATAGAAGGCCCCGACCAGGTTCTTGCCATGGGCGGTATTGATCGCTGTCTTGCCGCCGACCGAACTGTCGACCTGCGCCAGTAGCGTTGTCGGCACCTGTACGAATGTCATGCCGCGCTTCATCAGGGCCGCTGCCAGCCCGGCCAGGTCGCCGACCACACCGCCGCCGAAAGCCATCAGCACATCATCGCGCCCGGCCCCACCATCGAGCAGCCAGGTCAGCACCGCGCCAAGCTGGTCCCAGTTCTTGCTCGCCTCACCGGCAGGCACACAATAGGACTGGCAATCGATCCCACCCGCATTCAGGGCTGATCTCAAGGCATCGCCATGGCAGGCCCAGACCGTTTCATCAGAGATCACGAAGACACGCTTCTGGGCCAGGTATGGGCCGAGATAGGTCGCGACCTGCCCGATCAGGCCCGCGCCAATCACAATGTCATAACCGCGTTCGCCCAGCTCAACGCGTACAATTCTCGGTTCGGGTTGGTCAGGCATTCGGTGTCGGCACCCAGTTGTCCAAGGCGGTCATTATGGCATTTACGGTCAGGCTGTGCGGGCCTTCCACGCTCGGCACATCCAGGTCGGCCAGCTCATATATCGGCTTGCGCCGGTTGAACAGGTCAGACAGCACGCCCTTGGGGTTTTCAGTCTTCAGCAAGGGGCGGTGGCTGCGTTTGGACACACGTTTCCACAGCGTCTCAAGATCGGCATTCAGCCAGACGGTCACCGCCTTGTCGCGCATCAACTGGCGCGTTTCGGCGCTCATATAGGCGCCGCCGCCGGTCGCCAGCACATGCGGCGGGCCCGACAGGAGGCGCTCAAGCACGCGCCGCTCGACCCGGCGGAACTCCTCCTCGCCATGCAGGGCAAAGATATCAGCCACGGACAGGCCTGCCGCCTTCTCGATCTCATCATCGCTATCGTAGAACGTGCGCCCCAGCTGCACGGCCAGCCGCCGCCCGACCGTAGACTTGCCTGCCCCCATCAAGCCAACAAGCGCAACTGTACGGGTTGCCCAGGGCGCCTCATTTTTGTCAGGATCAAGTGTAGAACTTCGTTCTTCAGTCATGGTCTTTTCGGCTTCGCAAATCATGTCCTATACAGACGGAGTGGTTCCGGCAATGTCCAAGTCCGATCAAAACATATGCGAAAGGCGCTAATTATGCGCAAATGGCTCATCATTCTGACAATTATCGTTCTGGCAGCTTTTGGTGCCCTATGGTGGCTGGGACAGTCACTGGACAAGCAGAAACCCGCGGATGGTGAAGTCCGCATGGAGATCGAGCATGTATTCTAGAGCCGCCCTTGCCGCTCTATCCCTGATTTGCCTGCCCGCACTGGCCACTGCCCAGGTCGATAGCGAGAGCATGGATGACCTCAATGCCTGGGGCGAAGGCTTCCTGTCCGCGCAGGAGCAGGATTTCCCGATCACGCTGTGGACGGGCTCCGATGACCAGACCCTGCTGTCCCTGATGCAACAGACCGGGACGCGGGACCTGACCCTGGCCGAACGCCGGCTGCTGCGCCGGGTCATCCTGTCGCCAACCCGCAAGCCGTCCGGGCCGCTGGCCGAAGACCTGCTGGCCGAGCGCGCGCGCCTGATGCTGGACCTGGGTGAGGCTGATGCCGCCGCCCGCCTCGCCCCGCGCCTGCAGGGCGATGACCATGGTCTTGATGCTGAAACCATCGCCGTTGACCTGGACCTCGCGCGTGGCCGCGAAGCCAGTGCCTGCACCCGACTGGATGGCGAGGTGCCGCAAACCGAATACTGGTACAAGCTGCGCGCCGTCTGCGCCGTGCTGCAGGAAAACTATGCCGGGGCGGAGCTGGCGGTCGAATTCGCCAGTTCGCAAGGCATGGATGATCCCTGGTTTGTCGAGGCGATCTTTGCCGCATCCGGCGACTCGATTGATCCGCCCGTGGCCCGCTTTGACAGCGGTATGAACATCGCCCTGTCCGCCAAGGCCAATCTCGACACGCATGGCGTTGAGCTGGAATCCTCGCGGCCCGACCTCGCCGCTGCCGCCGCCGCGCGCCCTGGCGTTCCCGATGTGCTGCGGGCGCGCCTGGCCAGTCTCGCCAGCCAGGTTGACCTGGTGTCCCCGGCTGACCATCGCGATATTCTCACCGCCCAGCTTGATGAGGACGGCTTCACCCCGACCACCGCCGTTGAAGAGGCCCTGTTCGTGCTGGAAGATCCGCTCGCGGCGCCGGACGAAAAGCTGGCCCAGCTCGCCTCCGTGCTCGACAATCTCGCCTATGGTCCGATGGCCGCCTATGCCAGCACGGCAGACCTGTTCCAGACAGACCTGCAAAGACTGCTGAAAGGCGAAGGCGCGCCTGCCTATGGCGTGACCTTTGCCCGCGCTGCCCTGGCCGCCGGGCGTAGCGACCTGATGCAGGCCTGGCTGACCAAGGCCGGGTCAGACGCCTATTATCCGCCAGACCCGTTCCAGGTTGCCATGCTTGAGGCGCTTGACCTGATCAGCGGCGGCGAACAGTCCCTTGCGTCTGTGGCGGAGGTGCAGACCCGCCTGCTTGAGAGCATTTCCAACGATGCCGAAGCCGCCCTCGCGGCGCGTGTCCTGGCCCTGTGGACCGGGTTCGATATCGTGCTGGATGCCGATGCGCGCTATTTCATGAGCGTCCAGGCCGAAAGCGGACGTTCCATTGAACCCTATACGCTGCTGGCCATTCGTTCGGCTGCCCAATCCGGGGCGTTTGGCGAGGCCGCGCTGATGATGCTCAAGGAAACAGAAGGTCACCCCCAACAATTGACCAGTTCTGACATGGCGACGCTGATCGCTATCCTGCGTGACATGGGGGCCGAAGATATTGCCCGCCAGTTCGCGCTGGAAACCAGCGAGTTCTGGATGCTGACCACACCGCCATCGGAGCTAATGCCGGTTGAGCCAGTGCGCCTGACCGAAGACCTGCTGTCAGAGCAGGATATCAGCCTGGACCCGGGCGACCTGCCCGTCGATGCACTCGGCGAACCGCTGGAGCTGATTACGGACTAGCGCGTAGACGGCGTCGACGCCGCCTAGTCACCATCCATGCGCAGTGCCGCCACAAAGGCTTCCTGTGGGATTTCCACCTTGCCGAACTGGCGCATGCGCTGTTTGCCCTTTTTCTGCTTTTCCAGCAGCTTTTTCTTGCGGGTCGCGTCGCCGCCATAGCATTTCGCCGTCACGTCCTTGCGCAGGGCCGAGATTGTCTCGCGCGCGATGACCTTGCCGCCAATCGCCGCCTGGACCGGAATCTTGAACATCTGGCGCGGGATCAGGTCTTTCAGCCGCTCACACATCTGTCGGCCCCGGCTTTCAGCCCGGTCGCGGTGCACCAGCATGGCCAGCGCATCGACCGGCTCTTCATTGACCAGGATATTCATCTTGACCAGGTTTTCCGCCCGGTGGCCGATCAGCTCATAGTCAAAACTCGCATAGCCGCGCGAGATAGACTTCAACCGGTCATAAAAATCGAACACAACCTCATTCAGCGGCAGCTCATATTCGACCAGGGCGCGTTCCCCCACATACGAGAGTTCCGTTTGAATACCCCGTCTGTCCTGACATAGTTTCAAAATGGAACCAAGGTATTCGTCGGGCGTATAGATCGTCGCCTTGATCCACGGCTCGCGGATCTCGGAAACCTTCACGACCTCCGGCATGTCAGCCGGGTTGTGCAGCTCGATTTCCGTCCCATCCGTCATGGTCAGTTCGTAGACCACGCTTGGCGCGGTCGCGATCAGGTCGAGATCGAACTCACGGCTGAGCCGCTCCTGGATGATTTCCAGGTGCAGCAGGCCCAGGAAGCCACAGCGGAAACCCATGCCCAGCGCGGCAGAGGTTTCCATCTCCCAGGTGAAAGAGGCGTCGTTCAGGCGCAGCTTGCCCATCGCCGCGCGCAGGTCATCAAAATCACCCGCATCCATCGGGAACAGGCCGCAGAACACGACCGGCTGAACATCCTTATAGCCCGGTAGAGCTTCGGCGGTCGGGTTCTTCTCCTCGGTGATCGTGTCACCAATGGAACAGTCCGCCACTTCCTTGATCGAAGCGACCAGGAAGCCGACCTCGCCCGGACCAAGCGCGTCCGTATCGGTCGGCTTTGGACGGAACGTGCCGACCTTGTCGATTTCATAGGTCGCGCCGGTGCGCATCATCTTGATCTTCTGCTTCTTGCGCAGGACGCCGTCGAACACGCGCACGATCACCACGACGCCAAGATAGGGGTCGTAATAGGCATCAACCAGAGAGGCCTTGAGCGGCTTGTCTATCTCGCCCTCGGGCGGGGCTGGCAAGCGCGTGACAATCGCCTCCAGCACGTCTTCAATGCCAAACCCGGTCTTGGCCGAAATTTCGACCGCGTCAGACGCATCCAGGCCTATCACATCCTCGATCTGCTGCTTGACCGCCGGAACATCGGCCGCAGGCAAGTCGATCTTGTTGAGCACCGGGATGATTTCGTGATCCTGCTCGATCGCCTGGTAAACATTGGCCAGGGTCTGGGCCTCGACGCCCTGGCTGGCATCGACCACCAGCAGTGAGCCTTCGCAGGCCGCCAGGCAACGGCTGACCTCATAGGAAAAGTCGACATGGCCCGGCGTGTCCATCAGGTTCAAAGCATAGGTTTCGCCATCGCGCGCGGTATAGTCGAGCCGCACGGTCTGCGCCTTGATGGTGATGCCGCGCTCTTTCTCGATATCCATCGAGTCGAGCACCTGTTCGGACATTTCGCGTTCGCTCAGGGTCCCGGTCTGCTGGATCAGGCGATCCGCCAGTGTCGACTTGCCATGGTCGATATGGGCAACGATGGAGAAATTCCGGATTTTGTCACGTGGTGTCATAGGCGCGATATATACGTGTGTCGCCCCGCCGGGAAGCGATTTGACGCATATTTATACCGCGTAAGTGCACAATCGCTCACATTGCCACAATTTTGCCACATTCTATAGTGAGTAATCGCTCACTTTAATGGAGTGCATCATGTCAGATCTTGTCCTTTCACTGCCCATCCTGCTGCTACAGGTTCTCTCTGGCCTCTTGTTGGCTGACTTCATTTCCGGCGTCGTGCATTGGCTGGAAGACCGCTATGGAGACCCGGACTGGCCGCTCATTGGCCGAACGATCCGTGAGAACCAGCAACATCATTTTACCCCGCGCAGCTTCCTGAAAGGCACGCTATGGACGCGCAATCGTGAAGTCCTGGCGATTGGACTGGGCTTTCTCGCCCTGTTCTGGGCTTTCGACGCGCTCAGCGCCTTTACTGTGTCCGCCGTCATCTTCGGCGTCTGCGCCAATGAAATCCATGCCAGCGCCCACCGCTCACCGCAGGAGAATGGCCGGGTCATCACTGCCTTGCAGCGTACCGGATTGATCCAGTCCCACCGCCATCACGCCCAACACCACCGCAAGGGCAAGGATACGCATTATTGCGTGGTTACAAATTACCTGAACCCGGTATTGGAAAAGGTTCGGCTCTTTCAATCGCTGGAAACAGTGATTGCGTGGGCCAGCGGCGTGCGGCCTCGCCATGACCCATCGGTCAATCCGCGATACCAGGCGGCGCGCTGAATCTGCTGAAACCGGCGGGCTGGTGGCGAGCACTGGCCCGTTTGCCGGGGGCAATGTATAGACACGGGTAATATGGCTGACACACAGACCCTGATCGAGAACACGCCGCCGAAACAGGTTGGCATCACGCCCGAAGGCTGGCTCACGGACAGCTGGTATTTCGCGGCCGTGTCCAGCACGCTCAAGCCGGGCCAGCAGGCGCGCCAGATCCTGCTTGGCCAGCCCCTCGTGGTTGGCCGCACAGAAGCGGGCGAGGCCTTTGCCCTGCGCGATATCTGCCCCCACCGCCTGGTGCCGCTCAGCGCCGGGCGTCAGGTCGACACCGATGGCGAGGCGACGCTGGAATGCCCTTATCATGGCTGGCGCTTCGGCGTGGATGGCGTCTGCCGCCACATGCCCAGCCTGACCGAGGACAGCCCTTATGACCCGCGCAAGGTCAAAGTCCGGCGCTACCCGGTGCATGAGGCCAATGGCGCGGTCTTCGTCTTCATCAGCGACGATCCGCGCTTTGACGGCGAGCCGGATGTTCCGGTGCCGGATTTCGGACCGCTGCCCGACAAGCCGAAATTCGTGATCACCGACACGTTCAACGCCCATATGGACGATGCCGTGGTCGGCCTGATGGACCCCGCGCACGTCCCCTTCGTGCACAATCAATGGTGGTGGCGTCCGCCTTCGGTCGGCCTGAAGCTGAAGGAAAAGCCCTTCATCCCTGCGGATCGTGGCTGGGCGATTGATCGGCACCAGCCAAGTTCCAATTCGAAACTCTATCGCTGGGTGTTCGGCGGCAATGTCGAAACCGAGATCCGGTTCCAGCTGCCGGGCTTTCGCTGGGAGATCATCTCAAACGATAGCGCGCGTCTGCTGACGCTGACCTGCCTGTCGCCAGAAGGCCCGAAAAAGACCCGGATCACCCAGCTGACCTGGTGGACCGGCGCGCCCTTGCTCAACCTCGCCATCCCGCTGGCCAAGCCGATGGCGCGCAAATTCCTCGGCCAGGATGGACACATGGTCGACCTGCAAAACATGGGCATGGCGCACCAGAAGGCGATGCTGTGGATTGACGATATCGACGTCCAGGCCAAGTGGTATCAGCGCCTGAAGCGCGAA
>CBDUKI010000094.1:0-9173 GCA_965367765.1 uncultured Henriciella sp. | reverse complement strand
CCCGGCTCGTGCACCATGAGAGTGCTAGCCAGGCGACGTTGAATGCGGCCTATCTGTGCGCCGATGGCTTCCATGCCGATGTTACAACTCATGTGCGCCATGGCGCGCCGGGGTGCACGACGCGGCAGATGACCAAGGGTGCCGTTCTGGCGGGTGGGACGGGTGTGTTCCAGGGCAAGTTCCACGTGCCACGCATCATTGGCCAGCACACCGACGCAGACATGCAGCACCAAGCACTGTTGTTGGAGGATGGCGCAAGCGTGTTCGCCAAGCCTGAGCTGGAAATCTATGCCGATGATGTCGAGTGTGCGCATGGCAATACGTCCGGTGCGCTGGACGAAAATCAACTCTTCTACTTGCGCCAGCGCGGCATTCCGCTTGCAGAGGCGAAAGCCATGCTGACCCAGGCCTTCGTCGCCGAAGCCCTGGAGGCGGCGAGTGAGCAGGTGAGGGAAGCGTTGCTGGAAACGGCCCGCAGTTTCCTGAGCGGGAGGGCGTAATGGCGCGCAAGCTGGACCTCGAGGCGATCCGTGCCGAGTTTCCGATCCTGTCGCGGCAGGTCAATGGCCGGCCACTGGTCTATTTCGATAATGCGGCCAGTGCCCAGAAACCAAATGCCGTGATAGACGCCATGGCCGACCAGATGCGTACGGCCTATGCCAATGTTCATCGCGGGTTGCATACGCTGGCAAATGAAACGACCGAAGCGTTCGAGGCGGCACGCGAACGGGTCCGGGCGTTCATCAATGCGCCCAGCGTCAATGAAATCATCTTTACCAAGGGCGGCACTGAGGCGATCAACCTCGTGGCCTCTGGTCTTGTCGGGGAGATCAAGCCGGGTGACGAGATTGTTCTGTCGGTCATGGAGCACCACTCGAACATCGTGCCGTGGCACTTTCTGCGCGAGCGCCACGGCGCGGTACTGAAATGGGTCGATGTCGATGAGACCGGTGCGCTGGACATGGCTGGTCTGGCCGAGGCCATCGGCCCGAAGACGAAACTGGTGGCCGTGACGCACATGTCAAATGTGCTGGGCACGGTGACCGATGCCCGTGCGATTGTGGAACTGGCCCACGCAGCGGGGGCTGAAGTGCTGTTCGACGGTTGCCAGGCAGGCGTACACCTGGATATCGACGTCCAGTCGATCGATTGCGACTATTACGTTCTGACCGGTCACAAGATTTACGGGCCGAGCGGCATTGGTGCTCTATATGGCAAGGCCGAGGCCCTGGCTCGGCTGCGCCCATATCAGGGTGGCGGCGAGATGATCGAGATCGTCGAGAAGAACCGGGTGACCTACAATGAGCCCCCACACAAGTTCGAAGCGGGGACCCCGCCCATTATCGAGGCCATCGGGTTTGGCGCGGCCGTTAACTGGCTGACCGATTTCGACATGGCCGAAGTTCAGGCGCACGAACATCGCCTATATGAGCGGGCGCTGGAAGGCGTGCGCGGCGTCAACGGATTGAGCGTACATGGCACGGCCGCTGGCAAAGGCGCTGTCCTGTCCTTTTCCCTTGAGGGCGCGCATCCGCACGATATCGCGCAATTGCTGGACCGCTATGGCGTCGCGGTGCGCGCTGGCCACCACTGCGCGCAACCACTTATGAACTTCCTTGGAGTATCAGCAACAGCACGCGCGAGCTTTGGCATCTATAATACCGAGGAAGAAGTGGACGCGTTCATTGAAGCGCTTCATAAAGCGCGTGGAATGCTTATATAGGGTTTGCAATGGCCGACGATCTGACCTCTCGTGACATGATTGACGTGTCTGCTCCGGCAGAGAGCGAGCCGGTGTCTGCGCTTTCCCAGAAAGAGCTGAACCGGATCACTGATGATCTGATTGCGGCGTTCAAGACTGTGTTTGATCCGGAAATTCCGGTTGATATCTACGAGCTGGGCCTGATCTACAAGGTCGACATCGATGACAATCGCAAGGTCGATATCGACATGACACTGACCGCGCCGGGCTGTCCGGTGGCTGGCGATATGCCCGGCTGGATCGAGACAGCAGCACGCACAGTCGACGGCGTTGAGGATGTCGAGGTGCGTCTGACATTTGATCCACCATGGGATCCGTCGCGCATGTCAGACGAAGCGCGCCTGGCGCTGAACATGCTTTAGGCATATTACGTGTCCAGTTGTCATTGAAATGACGAGCTGGCCTGCCTGTGTTTACTTGAATTTAGGACAGGTCTGCGCCATCTAAAGTCCATGGCCCGACGACCGAGACCAAAGCTGGTAACATTGACAGACGCCGCTGCGGCGCGTGTGCACGAGATCATGTCTGAAAAGGGCGCGGGTTATCTACGCGTCGGCGTGACCAATGGCGGCTGTGCGGGCATGGAATATGTCATGGACTATGTCGAGGCGCCCGAACCGTTCGATGAGATTGTCGAGGACAATGACGTCAAGATCGTCGTTGATGCCAAGGCGGTCCTGTTCCTGCTCGGCTCAACGGTCGATTATGAAACGACGCTTTTGCATGAGAAGTTCACGTTTTCCAATCCGAACCAGACCGATGCGTGCGGGTGCGGTGAAAGCGTAACGATCATACCGGCGGCGGCCGAGTAATCTATTTCGCCTTGGGCTGAACGGCTGGGCAGACTTTCACGAACGCTCGAAAATCATCGTTCACAGGTGGCAGCTTGAAGTCGTAATACGTTTTCCCGGAGACTTTCAGCTTGATGTGGTCGCCGCGCACAGCGGCGTTGAAGACGCGACGGGCGACATTTCGGCTATTGGGAACGATCTTCATTGTCTGTGTGTTCCAGGTGAAGCGTTCGGCCTTGCTCCCGCTGTCGCCCAGCGTCAGGCGACCCGTGACCTGACGCAAGCGCATGCGGGACTTGGCGACATCCTGTTGTTTGTCGAGGTCAAAGGCGATCTGGAGGCGCACGCGTGCGTCGGCGTCACCCATGATTTCCTGGCAAGAGAACGTTATGGACGAATTGCCAGTACCTTTGAGGATGAGCCATTGCTGCTGTGCTACAAAGTCCATTCTGCTGCCGGCATCGGACCCATCCACGGTGACGGCATGCGGACGTTCAAGCACCCAGGTCGGTTCAGAAATGACCACGCCGCGATAGTCCGTCTCTGGCAGCGATGCTTCCCCGGCGACGGCTGTTGCCACGGCGACTATGCCAAAGGACACTGCGCCCACGGCTGCGATTGATTTGTTCATGGGTTCCTCCGTCCCGCCACCTGGAAAGGAGTATAGGCAGGTGCCGATTCTCGGCAAGCGCGGCTTCCAGGCGGCGTTCAGGCAGGGGTTCGGTCTAGTTCCGGCAGGTGCGGGAGAAGGCGCGGAACGTGTCATCAATGGCTGGCGGCGTGATGGTGACATAGTTATCGCCATCGACCGTGACGGACACCGCTTCGCCGCGCACCGTGGCATTGAAGATTTTGGCAGCCTGATTGTGGCTTGGCGAGAAGATGATGCCCTTGGCCGGGACCAGCATCCATTTTGCCGGGTCATTGGCGGTGTCACCGACGGTCAGGGCAACTTCAACGCCGCGGCGGTATGGGGCATTTCGCTTCAGCCGCGAAGCAAAATTCTCGGTATCATCGCTCAGTGACGCGACAAACTTGCCAGTGGAAGGGCAGCTGAGCAGGGCAACGCCCGTATCGGTTTCAGCATAGATTGTGCGTGGCGCGTCAGCGGCCTGGCCATCAGCCGGTGTCCAGCCCGAAGCCAAGGCATGTGGTGCCAGAGTCAGGGCGAAAGCGGATGCGACGAGTGTCGCACGAAGGGGTGAGTTGGACATGGGGGTCTCCTTGCTAAGTATTGATAAACGATAACAACATATCGAAAAAAGGCAATTACCTATCGAAAATAAATATGTGCAGCCAATTCAACGCTTTATGACTACAGTTGTAGTTGTAAGTATTTTTTTACGCTTGGCGTAGGTCGGCTTGGCGGGTAGCCTACGCCATCAGACAAAAGGGAGGGCTGGTCATGACAATGCTTGTTGCGGGCCTGGTGATATTCTTTGGTGCCCACGTGTTCAGTGCGGTTCGATCGCGAGATGACGGTCGGGATTTGCGCAGGAAAATGGGCTATGGCCCTTATATGGGGCTCTATAGCCTGGTCTCGATCGCCGGGTTCGTGCTGATTGTGTATGGTTACGGAGCAAGTCGCGGTGGCGAAGTGCTGTATGCTGCGCCCGTATGGGGACGCCACCTCAATATTCTGCTGACCTTGCCTGCGATGATCCTGCTCGTTGCCTCGCAACTGCCAGCTGGGAAAATTAAGCAGGTCACGAAACATCCTATGTTGCTGGCTGTGAAGATCTGGGCGCTGGGCCATCTCTTCGCGAATGGTGAGCTGAACTCGGTCCTGCTGTTCGGCAGCTTCCTGGCCTATGCCGTTTTCGATCGGATCATGGTAAAACGGCGTGGTGACAACGGCGTCGGGCCGGATGCGACCGTCTCAAGCACGATGGATATTGTCTCGCTGGTTGTTGGCATCGGTATATGGGCAGGCCTTGCCTACTATCTGCACCCGATACTGTTCGGCGTACCGGCCTTGCCATAGGGTGATCAAAACAGCCTGAATCGCAGGTTAGGCTTTGTTGGATGCCCAGTGCTCTGTTAAGAGCGCTGGGTTTCCAGTTTTCAGAGGATGAAATGCATGTCGGCTCAAACCCAGGTTCGCCGAAAGACGGTCAAGGATATCGCCAAGGCCAAGGGCGGTGAACCACTGGTCTGCCTGACGGCCTATGATGCGCCGATGGCGGCGTTGATGGATGAACATGTCGACCTGCTGCTGGTAGGGGATAGTGTCGGCATGGTTGTTCACGGCCTGCCATCGACCGTGGGTGTGACCATGGAGATGATGATCCTGCATGGCCAGGCCGTGATGCGTGGCGCTTCGCAGGCTTTTGTGGTGGTCGATATGCCGTTCGGCTCCTACGAGACCAATTCCGACCAGGCCTTCCTGAATGCCGCACGGATTATGAAGGAAACGGGCTGCCAGGCCGTGAAGATCGAAAGCGGCGTATTCGCCGCAGCTCAGATCAAGCACCTGGTCGCGCGCGGCATTCCGGTGATGGGGCATGTCGGCTTGCGCCCCCAGGCGGTCAACGTCGACGGTGGATTCAAGGCCAAGGGCCGCTCGAATGCAGAGTGGGAAGGTGTGATCGACGAAGCTGTGGCTGCCGACCGCGCCGGAGCCTTCGCTATCGTCGTCGAAGGTGTGGCTGCTGACCTCGCCGAAGAGATCACCAGAACCGTGTCCTGTCCAACCATCGGGATTGGTGCTTCAGCGGCATGTGACGGGCAAATCCTGGTGACCAATGACATGCTGGGCATGCTCGACTGGGTGCCGAAATTCGTGAAAAAGTATGGCAATCAGCGCGAAGACGTGGTGCGGGCTGTACAGGCCTATGCCGAAGAGGTGCGCCATCGCCACTTCCCCGGTGAGGCGCAGACCTATAAACTGTCGAAACCCGGTTCCAACTAACTTCCCGCGTTGCGGGGGCTCGACAGCCCGGTTAGGGTGTCGACCAATCAGGTGACCAATCGTCCGGAGTAAACTGACTTGGCAGATATTTTTGAGGAAGTCGAAGAAGGTATCCGTCAGGACCGGCTTCAGATGCTGTGGAAGCGATATGGCATTCTGGCTTATGTCGGTGCGGGTTTGCTGCTGGGTGGGGTTGGCCTGAACGAGTATCTCAAATCGCGGGCAGTTGAGGAAATCAATGGTGCGGCGCTGACCCTGGAAGCGGCCCTGGATGATCTGGACAAGGGCGAGTATCAGATGTCAGGGGATGCGTTGGCGCAGCTGGCAAGTTCCGATGCGCGTCTGGCCCCGATTGCAGCGCATTTCCTTGCGCAGGTGCGTTTTGAAGGCAATGGCGACGCAACTGCGGCAGCTGAGGTTCTGGCCCAGTCAGCGGAGGGAAAGCTCGGCCCGGAACAAAAACTGGCCTTGTTGAAAGCCGCTTATCTGGTGGCTAATGAGAGCACGCGTTCCGACCTGGAAGCGCGGCTGGCCCCACTACGCCAGGATGAGAGCGCTTTCGGGGCGCTGGCTATCGAGTTGATCGCTGCCAAAGCGATGGAAGAGGGCGATGCCGAATTCGCCCGCACAGAGTTCAGTTATTTGCGTGTTGCGCCGAATGTGCCCGATGGTGTCGCCAAACGGGCGCAGCGGGCCCTGGCCTCATTGCCGCCCGTTTCGAGTGATCCACTCATGCAGACTGATCCGCTAACGACGCCAGACGGGGAGAGCACCCCCGAAGAGGAGACCGGCGAATGAATATCAAGACGACAGTTCGGCTGGCCGTGATCCTGACCTCCCTGACGGCGCTGGCATCATGTTCCATCATGAACCGCAACCGTGCCGCACGCGAACAGGCAACGGAAGAGGAAAAGGCCGGGCGGATCACCATGGTGCTGGGTGATGAGCAGCTGGTTGCCGACCCGGCAATGGCTGGCGAGCCGGTTGTCCTGCCAGATGCCGAGCTGGTTGAATCATGGATGCAGGCTGGATCCAAGCCGAGCAAGTCCATCGGCCATGTAGCAGCTGGTGCGGACTTTCAGATTGCCTGGCGCACGAAAGCGGGTGAAGGCTCAAGCAAGACGGCAGCTTTAACGACACCGCCGGTCGCATCCACAGACACAATTTACATTGTTGATTCCAAACAGGTTGTAAGCGCTTTCAACGTCTCGAATGGTGCCAAGCGCTGGTCAGTGAAACTTGACTCCGGCAACCGTCGTGACCGAGCCGGTTTTGGGTCAGGCATCGGGCTGGATGAGGGACGGCTGATCGTTGCCAGTGGGTATGGTTTTGTGGCCGCTCTGGATGCCAATACCGGCGCCGAAATCTGGCGCACGGACACTGAAGCCCCAATGACGGGATCGCCGACCATCAAGGATGGCCGCGTTTTTGTCTCATCCAATAATAACGAAGTTATCGCGTTCAGCCTGAGTGATGGCCGCATCATCTGGTCTGACCAGGCGATTGCAGAATCAGCTCGTGTCCTGGGTTCAACCAGCGCCGCAGCTGTCGAAGACATTCTGGTGGCGCCTTACTCTTCCGGTGAAGTGATTGCCTATCTTGCCGCCAATGGTCGCCGCCTGTGGACCGAAGCGCTGACCAGCCCTGGCCAGTTTACGCCAATCTCTGCGATCAATGATATCGGTGCGCGCCCTGTACTCGGCGGCGGCCTGGTCTTTGCGGCGAGTCAGTCTGGCGTCCTGGCAGCGATTGATGGGCGGACCGGCAACCGTATCTGGCAACAACCGATCGGATCGACCCAAGCGCCGGCACTGGCTGGACAGTTCCTGTTCGTCATGGGTGTTGAAGCCCAGCTGGCCTGTATCAACGCCTCAACCGGACAGGTTGTCTGGGTCAAGGAGTTGGAGAAGTTCCGCAAGAAGAAGAAAAAGAAGGGCCGGATCACCTATGCCGGACCGCTGATCGCTTCTGGCCGTGTTGTTGTGGCGTCTTCGAATGGCGACCTGATTTCCTTCGATCCGCAAACCGGTGAAGAGAATGCACGGTTGAAACTTGGCGACGCAGTGTATATCGAGCCGATTGCTGTTCAGGACAAGCTGATTGTCCTGACCGATGGAGGCCGTCTCGTCGCGATCCGCTAGGGATCTCGAGCGCGCCTGACTTTATGAGTGGAACGCGCACATGCCGTTGAAAATCGCAATTGTTGGCCGTCCGAATGTCGGCAAGTCCACGCTATTCAACCGCCTGGCAGGCAAGCAGCTTGCCCTGGTGGATGACCAGCCAGGCGTGACGCGTGATCGCAAGGAGGCTCCGGGTCACCTGGCAGACCTGCCGCTGATCCTGATTGACACGGCGGGCTTTGAAGATGTCAGTGACGGCTCGCTGGAGGCGCGAATGCGCGAGCAGACAGAGATTGCCATTCGTGAGGCGGAACTGGCCCTGTTCCTGATTGATGCCCGTGTCGGTGTTACGGCAATGGATGAGCGGTTCGCACAGATTCTGCGCCGGGCTGATATTCCAATCGTGCTGGCGGCAAACAAGGCCGAAGGCAAGGCTGGGGATGATGGTCTCCTGGAAGCCTGGAACCTCGGCCTTGGAGAGGCCGTTGGCCTGTCTGGTGCGCATGGTGAAGGCATGGCGGACCTTTATGCGGCGATCCGCGAAGCGCTGGGTGAAGAGGCCTTCGAAGAAGCGCTGAAAGAGGACGAGAGCGAGAATAACAACTCATTCAACCATGACATCCTGGAGCGGCTGGAAGGCCTCGACATGGATGATCGCCACATGGACGATGAGAAGCTTGCAGAAGCGCTGGAAGCGGCAGGCATTGACGAAACCAAGGAAGACGAAGCGATTGAAGAGGCCCGCCAGGAAGCGAAGGTCAAGCCGATCCGCCTGGCCATTGTCGGGCGACCCAATGCTGGCAAATCAACCCTGATCAACCAGCTGGTCGGTGAGGACCGCCTGTTAACCGGCCCGGAAGCTGGGATCACCCGCGATTCAGTTACTCTGTCCTGGGAATGGGAAGGACGCGAAGTCCGCCTGGTCGATACGGCAGGTTTGCGCCGCAAATCGAAGGTGCAGGAACGGCTGGAGAGAATGTCGACGGGGGAGACGGTCCGCTCGTTGAAATATGCTGATGTCGTGGCTCTGGTCATGGATCCAGATGATGCTTTCGAGAAGCAGGACCTTCAGATCGCCGATCTGGCCCTTCGTGAGGGGCGTGCAGTGGTGTTTGTCATCTCGAAATGGGACAGGGTGACCAATCACGGCATGGCCATGAAGGAGCTGGAGCGGCGTGCAAAGACACTGTTGCCACAGGCCAAGGGCGCGCCTTTGGTAACGCTGTCAGGCCTGACGGGTAAACGCGTGGAACGGCTGATGCCAGCGGTGGCCAAGACCTATGATGACTGGTGTGCACGCATCAAGACAGGCGACCTCAATCGCTGGCTGAAATACATTACCGAGCGCAACCCGCCGCCGAGCGTCAATGGCAAGCGGATCAAGCCGCGCTACATGGCCCAGATCAAGGCCCGCCCGCCGACAGTGGTGCTGATGGCTTCGCGCGGTGAACAGATGCCGGAACAGTACAAACGCTACCTTGTCAATGAAATGCGCGAGGCTTTTGACCTGCCCGGCGTGCCCATCCGCCTGATCGTCAAACAGGGGGCAAACCCCTATGCCAGTAAGGCACGGCGAAAGCATTAGCCCC
>CBDUKI010000093.1:0-9185 GCA_965367765.1 uncultured Henriciella sp. | reverse complement strand
GCGCCTCGCCTTCGCGGCGCAGGCTGAGGGCACCGGCCTCGAGCTTGAGCTGATCGCTGCCAGAGACCAGCTCGGTGCTGGCAAAGGCCAGGTCGGCATGGCCATTGTCGGGCCAGCGACCAGACGTCGAGAATTGCCCGGTGAGTGGCCCGGCTGGGGTATCCACCTGGATCTGTCCGCCGGTCGTGTTGATGATAGGGATAGGCATATCGCCCTGCGAATTGCGCGAGGATGTCGTCAGCTTTTCCAGCCCGTCCAGGGTCAACCGTTCGCCATCAAAGGCCGCACGGATGGCCGGCTCGGTCAGGTCAACACGCGAGAAGACCGGGGTGAACAGGCCGGGCCAGTCAACAATCGCGGTGACTTCGCGGGCGCTGAGCAGGTCCGGGATCGTTGGGCCGGAAATGCGGATATTGTGGATTTCCACCCGGTCTGTCCCGAGATGGGCAATGTCCATCTCGCAGGTCAGGTCGCGGGCTTCGCACCAATTGGCGATCAGCGTCCGGGCCACGGGCTTGCGCGCAAACCAGCCAGCCGAAGCCCCGGCCAGCAGCAAGACCAGCAAGAGCCCCAGGCCCCAGGCCAGGTAGCGGCCAGATGAAGCGGATTTGGCCAATTGGCGTTCCCTTTGTGACTGAAAAGACATCTAAACAGCGGTTTTGAAGTCTTGTCAGTTATTACAACCTGAAATTAAGCTCCGTATGAACATACCATTTCCTGAATGAATACAGGCTGCATGGCGCCTGAGCGAGTTACAGGATATATAGGTGTGAAAGTCGTCGAGCGGTCAGGTGCCAGGATGAGTTCCCTCGGTTTGCGCAGTCTTGCATTGCTTTGCGGATTTGCCGTGGTCGCGGTCATTGGTTCGGTGACCCTGCGCGCCAATCTGCATAAGTCCGATAGCGCCCCCGTGGCCGCGCCTGAACCGGCCCTTGCCATGGCGGCGGTTGCCCTTGGTCCTGAAGAGTTTGGCCTGGCCGCGCCCTTGTCTCGCATCGATACCGAGTTGCGCCGCGGAGAAACCCTGTCCGGCCTGATGGACCGCCTGGAGGTACCCCCATTGGATGGCGCCCAGGCGCTCAACAGCCTGATTGAGCCCGCCTATCTGGATGCGCGCCGGGTGCAGCCGGGGTTGAAAGTGTCGGCCTATCTGGCTGGCGACAAATTGACGGCGTTCGCGATGGAAGCCGAGCCGGGTCGGCGCCTGCTCGCCAAGCGCCGCGAGGATGGCAGCTTTCGCGGCTTTGCGCTGGATTCGCGCCTGACCCCGATGCCGCAAGTGCTCAGCGGCACGATCGAGACCAGTCTGTACAATGAGGCGCGCAAGCTGGGGGCTGGCGACCAGCAGGTTGTCGATTTCGCCCAGGTGTTTGCCTACGACGTGGATTTCCAGCGCGAGGTTCACCCCGGCGATAAATTTGAGCTTGTCTTCGATGTGCTGCGGGATGAACGCGGCAATGTCATCAAACGCGGTGACCTGCTTTATGCCGCGCTGGACGGCAAGGCGATCACCAAGAGTTTCTACCGCTTCACCACACCGGACGAGGACGTCACCGACTATTTCCAGGCCAATGGTGAAAGCGCCACCAAGTTCCTGATGAAGACGCCGATCAATGGTGCGCGCCTGTCATCTTCTTTCGGGCGGCGGCGTCATCCGATCAGCGGTTATACCCGCCTGCACAAGGGCACTGATTTTGCCGCACCCACCGGTACACCGGTCTATGCCGCCGGGCATGGCACGATTGAACGCGCCAGCCGCTATGGTGGCTATGGCAACTATGTCCGCATTCGCCACGCTAAGGGCTACAAGACCGCCTATGCCCACCTGTCGCGCTATGGCCGTGGCATCAAGTCTGGCCGCCGGGTGCGCCAGGGTGACATTATCGGCTATGTCGGCTCGACCGGGGCTTCGACCGGCCCGCACCTGCACTATGAAGTCTATGTCAACGGCAAGCCGGTCAATGCCATGCGGCTGAAACTGCCGACCGGGCGTAAACTGGCCATGGCACCGGAGGTTTTCGACGTGTTCAGGCTGCGCCGCGACGAGATTGACGCCATGCGCGCCGCCGCCGGGATTGACCTTGCGCCTGCCGAACTGGTGGTCGCCGAAGCCCCGCCGCCAGCGCCTTGAAAAATCGACTGAATCAAAAGACCCGCCCTCGGGGAGAGGGCGGGCCTGGTCTGATTTCTGCGAGGTCTCCGGCTTAGTTCAGCTCGGCCACGCCCTTGGCGAAGTCGTTCGGGATGCCATTGATCGACAAGGCACCACTCTCGACATCGACCTTGATATCCGAACCGTCCATGATCCGTCCTTCCAGCAAGAGCCGGGCCAGCGGGTCCTGCAGCTCTTTCTGGATCACTCGCTTGAGCGGCCGGGCCCCATAGACGGGGTCATAACCGCGTTCGGCCAGCCATTTGCGGGCACCTTCTGACAGGTCGATGGTCATTTTCCGCTCTGCCAGCAGCTGTGTCAGGCGGCGCATCTGGATATCGACAATGTGGTCGATCTCGCCGCGACCCAACCGTTTGAAGAACACCGTCTCGTCAATCCGGTTGATGAATTCGGGCCGGAAGTGCAGGCGGATGGCCGACATCACGGCTTCGCGCTGGGCTTCGGTCAGCTCACCTTCATCACCGCTGGCCAGGGCGTCCGCGCCGAGGTTCGAGGTCATGATGATGACGGTGTTCTTGAAGTCGACCGTGCGGCCCTGGCCATCGGTCAGACGGCCGTCATCGAGCACTTGCAGCAAGGTGTTGAACAGGTCCGGATGGGCCTTTTCCACCTCGTCGAACAGGATCACCTGGTAAGGCCGACGGCGGACCGCTTCGGTCAGCACACCCCCCTCATCATAGCCGACATATCCCGGCGGGGCACCAATCAGGCGGGCCACCGAATGTTTCTCCTGGAATTCCGACATGTCGAGGCGCAACACGGCGCTGTCATCATCGAACAGGAATTCGGCCAAGGCCTTGGTCAGCTCGGTCTTGCCGACGCCGGTTGGACCGACGAACAGGAAAGAGCCAATCGGGCGGTTCGGATCCTGCAAGCCGGCACGGGCCCGGCGCACGGCATTGGAGACCGCCACAAGGGCGTCTTCCTGGCCGACCACACGCTCCCGCAGCGCATCTTCCATGCGCAGCAGTTTCTCGCGCTCGCCTTCAAGCATCTTGTCAACCGGAATGCCGGTCCACTTGGAGACCACGGCAGCAATGTCACTGGGGCGAACCACTTCGGCCACCAGGCCATCGCCTTCGGTCTCTTCGCCCTTGGTCTCGACGGCCGAAATGCGCGCTTCGAGTTCCGGGATGACGGCATATTTCAATTCCGAAGCGCGTGACAGGTCACCGGTTCGCTGGGCTTCGGCCATGTCGGCATAGGCGCGGTCAAGCTCATCCTTGGCCGCCGCAGCGCCCTTGAGCTTGTCCTTTTCCGCGGCCCAGGCCGTGGTCAGCTCGTCCGATTGGGTCTTGAGGTCGGCAATCTCACCTTCCAGTGTTTGCAGCCGATCCTTGGACGCCGCATCCTTTTCCTTTTTCAGGGCTTCAGCCTCGATCTGCAGCTGCATCAGCCGCCGGTCGATCTCATCCAGCGCTTCTGGCTTGGAATCCACCTGCATACGAATTTTGGATGCAGCTTCATCCATCAGGTCAATGGCCTTGTCGGGCAGGAAACGGTCGGTGATGTAGCGATTGGACAGGTTGGCGGCTGAAACGATGGCAGCGTCTGAAATCCGAACGCCGTGATGGGCTTCGTAACGCCCTTTCAGGCCGCGCAAGATCGAGATCGTGTCCTCGACGGTTGGTTCATCGACATAGACCGCCATGAAGCGCCGGGCCAGGGCCGGGTCGCCTTCGACATATTTGCGGTATTCATCCAGCGTCGTGGCGCCGATACAGTGCAGTTCACCGCGCGCCAGGGCCGGTTTGAGCAGGTTGGATGCGTCCATGGCGCCATCGGTCTTGCCGGCACCGACCAGCGTGTGCATCTCGTCAATGAACAGGATGACCCCGCCTTCGGACTGCTCAACTTCCTTGAGCACGGCTTTCAGGCGCTCTTCGAATTCACCGCGGAATTTCGCCCCAGCAATCAGCGCGCCCATGTCGAGCGCCAGCAGGCTCTTGTTGCGCAGGCTTTCCGGGACATCACCATCGACGATGCGCAGGGCAAGACCCTCGGCGATGGCGGTCTTGCCGACTCCAGGTTCACCGATCAGCACCGGATTATTCTTCGAGCGACGGGACAGGACCTGGACGGCGCGGCGGATTTCCTCATCACGTCCGATCACCGGGTCGAGCTTGCCTGAACGCGCATCGGCGGTCAGGTCGCGGGTATATTTCTTCAGCGCCTCATACCCTTCCTCGGCATTGGCGCTGTCGGCGGTGCGGCCCTGGCGCAGCTGGGCGACGGCCGCTTCCAGCGCCTTGGCGGTGACGCCAGCGGTTTTCAGTGCGTCTGCGGCTTTCGAGCCGGACAGGCCCGCCAGCGCGATCAACAGGCGCTCGACCGTGACGAAGCTGTCACCGGCCTTCTGCGCCCCGGCCTGGGCGTCGGCGAAGAGTTTGGCGGTCTTCTGGTCCATGCGTAGGCCGCTGTCGCCGCCGCTGACTTTCGGTACGGCGCGCAGCGCCTCGTCGGTCAGCTGGGTGACGCGTTCAGGCTGCCCGCCTGACGCACGGATCAGGTTGACCGCGAGCTGGTCGCGATCTTCCAGCATGGATTTGAGAATATGTTCGGGCAGGAATTGTTGGTGGCCAGCGGCCAATGCAGCGGTCTGTGCGGCCTGGAGGACGGCCTGCGCGCGCTCTGTATAGTTTTCAAAATTCATTCTTGTTCCCCTTTCAAAGGCAGATTTTCTGGCCCGCCAACCTGGGTCGCGCGGGTGAGGTGCTGGACATCCCGCTCAGCGGCAATCTCCGTTATCAACTATGTGGGAAGTGGCTTGATCGGGTGCAAGTCTGAATGGCAAGATGATTTCAGACATCAGAGGGACGATATATGAACTGCGCCAGACTTTCTGTAATCATTGCTGTTTCCGCCGCATCTGCCTGGCCCGCATCGGCCAGTTGCAAGGCCCCAGCCGAACGCTATGCGATCATCGATCTTGGCGATTTTACCGAGGCCCAGAGTGATGCCCGCGCGGTCGCCATCGACCCCAAGGGACGGATCATCATCCGCACCCATGGCACAGGGCTGAACGGGATAACGCAGGAGTTTGAACGCGATACGCGCGGCAAGGCCAAACCGGTCGCGTATGCCGAAGATGGCGCTGAACGTCAGACCCGGGCCTATCTCGGCGAGCGCTTGCGCCTGGTTGACTATACCCGCTACCAGACGGGCTATGTGCCGCTGGAACTGCAGACACTGATTGATCGGCGTGGCGCGGAAATGTCGGTCGATGATTATTGCCCGGCCCCTGAAACCGGCGGGACGCTGAGCCAGTTTGTGATCAGCCCGTCCTCGAAACACGCGGCTGGCCTGTTCCAGACCGAAAGCGGCCAGGTATTGGCGCGGTGTGAAACGGGCGAGGCGGCAGAGATTGTCCACACGCGCGACACGGACATGCAACTGGCCGCGATCAATGATGATGGCGTCATGACCGGCCTGCTGGAGGAGGCGGGGGCCTCACGCATCTGGCGGATGGGTGCTGGCGACCTGGCCATGTTTGACCTGCCGGACGGGCACTATGATGCCAGCGTTGATGGCATTGATGCGGCCGGCAATGTTTTCGTCTCAACCACTGGAGAGGTGAAGAATTCAAGCCTGCGCCTGTCGGCGGATGGGGCGCTGACGGCGGTCGACGTTCTGCCCGGCCTGGGCTGGGATATTGACCAGCAGCTGGTTGGGCCATGCGGTGCGCTGTTCGGGCGCGCTTTCCACACCAATTTCGAGGCCTTCTCGCAATTGCCGCCTGAAGAGCAGCAGGAATTGCGGCTCGACCAGGAGCGCTACATGGCCTTTGCCGGCGAGCGCGAGGAGGGCATGTTCATCTGGTCAGAGGGCCATGGCGGCCGGTTCATGCATACGGTGGTTGACGGCTTCCGCGACTGGGTCAGCCTCGACCTGCTGGACGTGAATGAAAGCGGCCAGGTGGTAGGCTATGGCGTGCGTGAGAATGGCGACGTTCGCGCCATCCTGCTGCAACCCGAATAGGGACAGAAAAAAGCCCCGCCGGTTGGGCGGGGCCTTGTGACGGTTTAGTCCGCGTCGCTACCCTTTCAGGCGGCTTTCTTTTTGGCCAGTGACTTGGCCAGGCGGTCCATGGCGGCATCATGGTCGATGCTTTCCACAGCCGCCAGTTCGCGGGCCATGCGGTCAAGCGCGCTTTCGTACAGCTGGCGCTCGGAATAGGATTGCTCTGGCTGATCTTCGAGGCGGTGCAGATCGCGAACGACTTCGGCAATCGAGATCAGGTCACCAGAATTGATCTTGGCTTCGTATTCCTGGGCCCGGCGCGACCACATGGTGCGCTTGATGCGGGCCTTGCCGCCGAGCGTGCGCAGGGCGTCGTCGACGAGGTCGGACCCAGCCAGCGCGCGCATGCCGGATGCAACAGCGCGATTGGTAGGAACACGCAGGATCATCTTATCCTGATCAAAGGACACCACATAGACTTCCAGGCTCATGCCAGCGACTTGTTGTTCGTCGATGCTGGTCACGGTTCCGACGCCGTGTGCAGGATAGACGATCTTCTGTCCTGCTGAGAAGTCCAGTTTGGTTGCCGCTTCTGATTTAGCCATATGTTAAGCCTCTTTCTACGCAAACGAGCCATGACGCCGGTGCGGAGTCTTAAAACACCGACAGATTGCATGGCTCGCATGTATGGTTGTGACAATTATGTATAGCAGAAAATGCGCCCATTCTCAATAGGCGCGTCTCATTCTCACTATTCGTCGCCTGTTCCGGGCTTCTCGGAGAAATATTTTTCCAATTTTCCAGTCTCTTGCGCGAACTCTTCACGGTCAGCCGGGGGCTCTTTCATGCGGGTGATGTTCGGCCAGATCTTGGCATATTCGGTATTCAGCTTCAGCCACTTCGCGTCGGGCGTGTCTTCGGTGTCGGGCTTGATCGCCTCGACCGGGCATTCAGGTTCGCAAACGCCACAATCGATACACTCGTCCGGGTCAATGACCAGCATGTTTTCACCTTCGTAAAAACAATCAACTGGACAGACTTCCACACAGTCCATGTATTTGCAGCGGATGCAGGCATCCAGCACGATATATGTCATAACAGCGCCTTAGTCAGAAAGTTAGCCCGCCTGCAAATGGCGAGTGGATAAATGGAAGTCAATCCTCGCAGGTGTCACAGTCTCGTTCAGCCTTGTGCAGCTTCCGCCCGTTTCCGGGCAGCGACCCGGTTGAAGTCGTCCACATGCAATAAACTGGCCACATGGCGGATGAAAGCCTCTTCGAACTTGCAGGCCTCGCCATCTGCTAAAGAGACCCTGTACAATCCCTCAATGATCCGCGTGCGTTCGATCTCGCTCAGGCGTTTGACATGGCGTGTCAGGGAATGGGTGTCAGTGGCATTCTCGGCCAGCTCTTCGCCACGTTCCAGCAGGGCATCGGCGCGATCGGCCGGCAGGTCGAAACTGGTCACCAGGATTTCGGCGATCATGTCGCTTTCAAGATTGGCATAGATGCCATCGGCCAGCGCGGCCTCGACCAGAAGGGCCGCGGCGGCTTCGTGTGGATCAAGATCGCGTCTGGGTGGTTCTGCCCGGCCCGAGCCGAAGAGTCTGGAGAAGAATCCTGCCATGCGTCTTATTCCTCTACTGTGATGGACCTGTAAAGGCTGGCTGCCTCAGTGGCTGGGCCACGGCGTGTGCCTGCGGCGATGAATTCGACCGATTTGAACGCATTGGCGTGGTAGAAGGTGAGCTGGTCACCGGGCAGCAATTGCGCGCCCGGCTTGTTGGTCTTGCGGGTCTGGCCATGCCGGGTCAGGCGCACGCCGCGGCGCGAGATGAACGCGCTGGCCATGGCCCTTGTCTTGAAAAATCGTGCGCGCCACAGCCAGACATCAAGCCGAACGGGGGCGGCACCGGGGTCATTCATCGGTCGGATTGGTCGGTTTGTCCTGTGGGATATGGGCCTGATCCGTCATTGGTTCGGGTGTGACCGGGGCCTGATCAGGCACCGAAGCGGGTGTGGTTGCGCCCTGGTCTGTTGCCGCGCTCGTCGCCGCCGGTTTCGGCTTTTTCGGCTTGCGCTTCTTTTTTGGTTTTGGGGCCGGGGGCGGGGGCGGCAGCAGGGCGGCCAGCGCCGCGAACGGGCTGTCCGGGTCTGGCTGGCGCGGTGCTGGCTTGCCACGTCGCTGGCCGGAAGGGCCCTTGCGGCGCGGATCACCGCCATCCTTGCGACGCGGGCGCTGGCCACCGGACGGGCCATTCTCCTTGCCTTGTTTCTGGCGCGGGCGATGAGCGGTGGACTGACGGCGCTGGCGCGCCTCTTCCAACCGGGCTCGCGACTGGAATCGCCACAGTTTGACGGTGCCGGTTTCAGCATCCTTCTCAGCCGGGACAACGCCATAGCCTTTCAGCACGACATGGAAATCTTCCAGCGGGCAGGAAACGACCGAGGCGAGGTCAGGTGCGATCTCGAACTGCGCCTTGCCGGCTTCCTTGCGGCGCTTGGACAATTCCCAGCCGAGCCGTTCGGCGAGGTCGGCACGTACGGCGCGCTTGCCGAAGCGCAGATAGCCCTGGGCGGCGAGGTCTTCATCTGGCCACGTGCCATCGAGTTCAAACGAACCTGCGCCCTCCGGCGCGATCTTGCGCGGGCGGCCATCTGCAAGGCCTTGCAGGATGGCGACCAGACGCTGGGCCGCCGGTTTCTGCGCATCGGGCACATGCGCGGCAACGCGCCCGGTGCGGATGCCAGCCTCTTTCAGCTTGGCGCGTTCCTCTGGGCCGGGCTGCATCTCGCGTGCATCCTCGCGCACGTCAATCGAAGCGCCGCTTTCCAGCAGGCGGAAAGCCAGCCCGCGGGCGAGCCCTTCCAGGCCCGTTTCGTCGGGCGAGAATTTCAGCTTGAAATGGGTCGGCAGGCGCTTGGCGATCGATTCGACCACTCCGGCTGCGATGGCTCCCTTGTCAATGCCGCGGGCCAGCAGGCCGACCACTTCCGATTCGGCAAAGACCGTGCACATGCTGCTGATGACGGCCGGTTCCGAGGCGAGGGCC
>CBDUKI010000092.1:0-9196 GCA_965367765.1 uncultured Henriciella sp. | reverse complement strand
TTGAAGAGGCTGATAAGGCGTTGCCAAGCGTATTCGCCAAGGCGTTGGCATTGGGTGTGAATTAGCTCTATTTGTTCTTGATATGTTCTGTTTTCTGTGATTGGTTTCAGTGATGAGATCGACACAAAAACTCAAGCGGTCAGGCCGGGTGGGGCGTGACGAGGTGGAGGCGCTGGCAGAGCGCTTCCATCATCGCGGGCGCGGTGCGATCTCTAATCATTCCGGGCGTTATGAGCGTGAAGAGCGGGTCGCTGCTGATGATGGCTGGGGCACGATTGAAGAGCCGACCCCGCCGTTGCGCACAACGCTCACAAAGGAAACACCCCGGACGATTATCACGTTCAATCGGTCGCCGGATATTCCGTTTGACCGTACGATCAACCCGTATCGTGGGTGTGAACATGGTTGTGTGTATTGTTTCGCCCGGCCTACCCATGCCTATTATGGCTTTTCGCCGGGTCTGGATTTCGAGAGCAGGCTTTTTTACAAACCGGATGGGCCGGACCTGTTGGAGCGGGAACTTTCCAAGCCGGGTTATGTGCCGAGGCCGATTGCGCTTGGGATGAACACCGATGCGTATCAGCCTGTGGAGCGGAAACTGAAGCTGACACGGGCCTTTCTGGAAATCTTGTCAGCTTACAATCACCCGGTGACTTTGCTGACAAAGTCAGCCCTGATCCAGCGTGATATTGACCTTATCGCTCCGATGTCTGCGCGTGGACTTTGCCGGATCGGCGTGTCGATCACGACGCTGGATTCCAAGCTATCTCGACAGATGGAACCGCGAGCGGCGACGCCGCGATTGCGCTTGCAAACCATACGGACGCTGGTCGATGCGGGTATTCCGGTCAAGGTGATGATGGCGCCAATAATCCCGGGATTGAATGAAGCGGAAATTGAGACCCTGTTGGCGGAGAGTGCCCGTCATGGCGCGCATGGGGCTGGGTATGTCCTGCTGCGATTGCCCTATGAGCTGAAGGATATTGTGCAGGAATGGCTGGTCCAACACTATCCGGACAAGGCCGCGAGGATCATCAACCGGTTGCGCCAGATGCGCGGCGGGAAAGATTATGACAGCACCTGGTTTGAACGCTCCAGGGGCGCCGGAGAGCAGGCGAAGCTTATACGAAGAAGGTTTGATCTAGCTACGAAGAAGCTCGGAATGAACACCGATCAGACACGGTTGCGGACGGACCTCTTTTGCCCGCCTGTCCGCAGGGGTGATCAATACAGGATGGATGTCTAGGAGGCGGATCCGATGCGTTCGCGCTCATTGATCTTAGCGGAAATTTCAGCCTGGATTTTTCGCGTCAGCGGGTATTTTCTCATGATGAGGGCGGCTAGTAGATACGAAACGACAGGCACCCCGACGAAGACATACATCAAGCCTCGAACCGTGTCTGGCGAATTGTCGCTGCCGGGGTTAAACCCGACAATCGCGCCAAGCAGGATGTATGGAATGCCAATAGCGAAACTGGCTCCGGTCTTATAAGCGCCCGACATCAGGGAATAGTAGAAACCCGCCCGATTTTCACCGGAGCGGACCTTTTCGCGCTCGATGATGTCAGCCATCATTGAACGGGTGAGGATGAACGGGGCGCCATAGCCAAGACCGGATATGAGGGCAGCGATCAGGAGCAACACACCGCCGCCGCCCATGGCGCTGAGTGGCAGATAGATGAGAAAGGCAGCAGACGAGAACAGGCTGACTGAAACGAGTGCGACATGTTTTTCTGTGCGCCGTGACAGCCAGGTCCAGAATGGTAGCATCGCAAAGCCAGCTACGAAGAACATCAACAGGATGACTGGCGCCAGGTCTTCAACCCTAAAGCCCCATTCAGCGGCAAAAAGGAAAGTGCCGCCTGTTCCCGCAATGGCAATGCCGACAAGGATTTCGGTGATCATGATTCGCAGGATAACCGGATCCTTGAAGGCCATGCCCACCAATTGCCAATTGAAGGTGACCTTGGCCTCGTCCGGCTCTGGCGGCGGGTCGGGTACGCAGCGGACCGCCAGGCCGACTGTTACGGGCAAGGCGACGAGCAGGATCACGCCCATGACCAGGACCTGCTGGCGGCGACCGAATTCATAGAAAAGTGCCAGCAGGGTTGGAATGATGAGCAAGGAGAGCAGGGTCGCCGTCTGCAGGATTTCTCGCCACATGAAGACGCGAGAGCGTTCATCATAGCTCTTGGCAATCAGGGGCACCCAGGACTGGTGCGGCGTTCCCATCATGGTCACGCCGAGCCAGAGTACGCCCAGCCAGAAGGCGAGATACCAGGGGGAAACCGTGTCTCCCATCGGCATGAAGACAAAAATTCCAGCAAGTGCCAGCACTGGCACACTGGACACCAGCCAGTGCTTGATCCGGCCAAATCGGGTTGGGCGCGTATCGACGAGCCAGCCCATGACTGGATCGGTTCCAAGATCCCAGAACTTCAGGATCATGAAGATTGTACCGACCAGGGCCGTGCCAAGGCCGAACTCCTCGGCATACATGGGGGCCACGAATACCGCCATTGGCAGACCGATGGCAGAAAGCGGAATGCCGACACTGGCAAAGGCAAGTACCCGCGGCAGCGGCAAACGTTCACTGTGATCGGTCATGCGGTGACTTTGGTGGCATCTGCGTCAAAGGCAAGTGACAAGTGCTTATGACCTTGCGTCAGCAGTTTCGAAGGCGGAGCCATGATGATTTCGTCCACAGGCTTGTCCACAGCCGGGATTTGCGACAGGTTCGATAGCGAAACAAATTGCGTGCGTGCTTTTGATCGGCTGGTAACGAATCGATAACCCGAATGGGGCGATTTGAATGGCTTGTTCAAACACCACTGATTCGAAAATCTGGAAACTGCTGATGGACCTGCACAAGAATACAATTATTGAGGGCGAATGCGTCGATGTACTTTCTCGATTGCCTGACCGGTCCGTCGACCTGATCTTTGCTGACCCGCCTTATAACCTGCAACTGGGTGGCGGGCTGACGCGCCCGGACCAATCTGTCGTTGATGGCGTGACCGATGCCTGGGATCAATTCGACAGTTTTGATGCGTACGACCTGTTCACGCATCAATGGTTAACCGAATGTCGACGGGTATTGAAGGACGATGGTGCAATCTGGGTGATCGGCTCCTATCACAACATTTTCCGGGTCGGCACAGTGCTTCAGGATTCTGGTTTCTGGATCCAGAATGATGTCATCTGGCGCAAGTCAAACCCGATGCCCAACTTCAAGGGAACGCGGTTTCAGAACGCTCATGAAACGATGATCTGGGCTGGAAAGTCCGAGAAATCGAAGGTCACGTTCAACTATGATGCGTTGAAGGCATTCAACGAAGACAAACAGATGCGCTCAGACTGGCTGATCCCGATTTGCGCAGGCGGCGAGCGGCTGAAGGGCGAGGATGGCAAGAAGGCCCATCCAACCCAGAAACCCGAAGCCCTGTTGCAGCGAATTCTCCTGGCAACGTCAAAGCCCGGTGATACCGTTCTTGACCCGTTCTCAGGCACTGGGACCACGGCTGCGGTCGCCAAGAAACTGGGCCGCAACTATGTCGGCATTGAGCAGGACCCTGCCTATGCTCGCCTGTCGCGGGCGCGCTTGAAAGCCATCGTTCCGGTCGAGGGGGACATGCTTCAGGTCGAACAGGGCAAGCGGGCACTGCCGCGTGTACCTTTTGGAGCTCTGGTCGAAAATGGCTGGCTGAAGCCAGGGGATAGATTGTGGTCGCCGCGTCGGCGCTTCCATGCCCGCGTGCGGATTGATGGCAGTCTGACAACTGGCGATGCGACCGGTTCGATCCATCGCATCGGTGCGCATGTTCAACAGGCCCCGGCCTGCAATGGCTGGACCTATTGGCACTACGAAGAGCCGCAAAAGGGCGAACTGGCACCGATTGACCTGTTGCGTCGGCGCTATCGCCACGAAATGGGGCTGGTCAGCTAGACTTCGCCTTTTTTCGCACTGGTTTTGAAACGGCGACCTTTTGGGTCGCTGTTTTGCTATTGGGGCCTTCCGGCATGGCACCGGAAGCGATGTCTTCCAATCGCATCCGGGCGTATTGACCGGGTGCATCGCCCAGCCCGCAATCAGCAGGGGGTATGGCGTCTACCTTGTCGCCGGAAAGGGGTTTCAGCCACGTCCACCAATAGGGCCACCACGAGCCGGGTTGTTCGCTAGCATGGGTCAGCCATTCATTGTAATCGCCCGGAAGGGCATCATTGACCCAGTGTTGGTACTTTTGGGCATCGGGATGGTTGATGACACCGGCAATGTGGCCGGACCCGGCCAGCACGAAACGAACATCGCCACCATATTGGCGCGCGCCCTTGTAGATCGATTGCCACGGGCAGATATGATCTGAGCGGCTGGCCTGCATGAAGACCGGCACCTTGATGTCAGCCATCGAGACCGGGCTGCCGAAGACGCGGAACTCACCCCGTGACAGGGCGTTGTGATCATAAAGGTCTTCGAGATAAGTCTTGTGGGTCGGGCCGGGAATATTGGTCTGGTCGGCATTCCAATAGAGCAGGTCGAATGGGCGGGGCGATTTGCCGAGCATGTAATTGTCCACGACATAGCGCCAGACCAGGTCGCTCGGGCGCAACCAATTGAACGTCTCGCCCATGATCTCGCCAGGCATAATGCCGTCATGTTCCTTTATCACGGCCTCGACCTGCGCGCGCGCGGCCGCATCAGTGAAGATTTTCAGCTCCCCTGCCAATTCGAAATCCGATTGCGAGGCGAAGAAAGTCGCTGACTTGATGCGCTGGTCGCCCGTCTTGGACATGTGGGCGAGGGCTGAGGTCAGCAGCGTGCCGCCGATACAGTAACCGATTGTGTTGACGTCCTTGACGCCGGTGGCCTTGGTGACGGCGTCTAGCGCCGCGAAGACGCCATGCTCGATATAGTCGTCCCAAGTATAGTTCTTGGTCACCTGATCAGCAGAACGCCAGGAGACGACGAACGTATTGACCCGCTTGGATAGGAGCCAGCCAATCATCGAATTCGCCGGTTGCAGATCGAGAATGTAGAACTTGTTGATCCAGGGTGGGAAGATCAGCATTGGCCGTTCGCGCATCTTCTTGCGCGATGGATTGTAGTGGATCACCTCGATCAAATCGTTGCGGAAGATCACCTTGCCCTGGCTGGCCGCGACATTCTCGCCAACACGGAAGGCAGTTTCGTCCGTCTGGCTGGGGGCGAAGCGGCCCTTGCCCTTGGCGAGATCGCGGCGGGCATTGCGCAGGCCCTCGACGATGCTCTGACCGCCGGTCTCTGCCAGCGCGCGTAGAGCCGCCGGGTTGGTCGCGGGCAGGTTGGTCGGGGCGAGTGCATCAATCATCTGGTTGACGAAGAAACGCGCTTTGGTGCGTGTGGCTTCATCGACATCGCTGCCAGCCATGTCGACCAGGCTCAGCATCCAGTTGGAATTGAGTGTCCAGGCCCGGCGCATGAATTCGAAGGCCGGATTGACACTCCATTCCGGGTCGGAAAACCGCCGATCACTTGGCAAGGCGGCCCCGGTCGCCATATCCTGGAAAAGGTCCATCCATCCCTGCATCAGGCTGGTCATGGCGGCGCTGGCCTTCTCGGGCGTGCGGGTCAGGGCAGCACCAATGGCGGCCTGCGCGTCGAAATTGCCGAATGGATCGCTGGTACCGGTTGCGGCGGGCTGTGCGTGAACCGCGGTCATCATGTCGGTAATCAGGCCCTGGGCCTCGATACTTGCCTCAAGCAAGGCGCTTGAAAGCTTTTGGTAAGCAGCTGGCTCCATACCTGTGAACAGATTCAACTGCGTGCTCGTGCCTGGGTTGTTATTTTCTGCACTTTTGGTCATCAGACCCGGTCTCGCCATTCTGTAGAAACACATATAGGACTAAAAACCTTGGGATTAGATGAGTCTATAGGAACAAATTGATAATGCGTGCTGCTCTTTTCGTAACACTTGCTGTGCTGGCTGGCTGTTCGAGCTCTTTCGGACGCATTCAGGCCGTGCGCGAAGCGGCACCGGAATGGTATCAGGCGCGCAAGGTCGAACTGCGAGGCGAGGGCTATCCACGCATTGCCGAGATTCCGAATGCGGTCGACATTTCAGTCTCGACCGAACGGTTGAGCATGTCCGAAGCAGAAGTCAGTGCCGCTTTCGCCTTGTTCCAGTCAGATCCGCGGGCGCTCTCAGCCGAGGAAAGTGCGGCAGATATGCTCGCCTGGGCCACCGATACACGGCGAGCGGTCGAGGGGCAGATTCCTGCCCCCGATTTCATGACCGACGAAGAGGTCCGCGAACTGAAGGCCAGATTTGATCGCCCGCGCGGACGTCTGTAAACCAGACCACCTATAGAATATTGGAGACCGCACATGCGCGGTGAGTTTCACAAAATCCGGCGTCTGCCGCCTTACGTCTTTGAGCAAGTCAACCGCCGCAAGGCGGAGCTGCGGGCCGAAGGGGCAGACATCATCGATCTCGGCATGGGTAATCCGGACATGCCGACCCCGCCTCATATTATCGAGAAGCTGGTCGAAACGGCGCGCAAGCCGGACGTGCACGGCTATTCTGCCTCGCGCGGCATTCCTGGCCTGCGCCGGGCACTGGTGAACTATTATCAGCGCCGGTTCGGTGTGACGCTGGACAAGGACAGGGAAGTCGTTGTCACGCTCGGTTCGAAAGAGGGGTTTGCCAATCTGGCTCAGGCAATCACCGCACCAGGCGACATCATTTTGGCGCCGGACCCGTCCTATCCGCTACACCATTTCGGCTTCATCATGGCCGGTGCCTCGATCCGTGCGATCCCGGCGGTCACACCAGAGCATTATCTGCGCGGTGTCGCCAATGCGATCCAGTATGCCGTGCCCAAGCCGACGGCGATGGTCTTGTGTTATCCGTCCAATCCGACAGCAGCTGTCTGCGACCTCGATTTCTACAAAGAGGCCGTGAAGTTCGCCAAGCAGCATGACCTGTGGATCCTGTCTGATCTGGCCTACAATGAGATTTATTTCGACGAGCCGACCCCTTCCATTCTTCAGGTCGACGGCGCTAAGGATATTGCGGTTGAGACCACGACCATGTCGAAGACCTATTCGATGGCCGGATGGCGAATAGGCTTCGCGGCTGGCAATGAGCGCTTGGTCAACGCCCTGGCGCGGGTCAAATCCTACCTGGATTATGGCGCCTATACGCCGATCCAGGTTGCGGCCTGCGCCGCGTTAGATGGTCCGCAGGATTGCGTTGATGAGTTCCGCCGCACCTACAAGTCACGACGGGATGTACTGGTGGAGAGCTTTGGCCGGGCTGGTTGGGAAATCCCGGTGCCAAGTGCTTCGATGTTTGCCTGGGCGGAGGTTCCCACGCAATGCGGAGATATGCGCAGCCTGGAATTCTCGCTCAAGCTGATGAATGAGGCCCATGTCGCCGTAGCGCCGGGGGCTGGTTTCGGCGAGCATGGTGATCGCCATGTGCGCATCGCACTGGTCGAAAATGAGCAACGCATCCGCCAGGCTGCCCGCAATATCAAACGTTTCTTGACGCGCATGGAAACAGGTGACACCGAGACCCCAACAGTGAGGAGCGTAGGGTCTTGAAGACAGTAAAACTGGGGATTGCTGGACTGGGAAATGTCGGTTGCGGGGTGATTGATCTAATCCAGCGCCAGACCGAATTGCGTTTGCCGGGCCGGGTTGAGATTGTTGGTGTTTCGGCAAGTACGAAAAACCGCAAACGCCCCGTGGACATATCGTCCTATCGCTGGTTCGACGATGCTGCCGCACTGGCTGTCGATCCCGATGTTGATGTTTTTGTTGAACTCATTGGCGGTGCGGATGGCCCGGCCAAACATGCCGTCGAGGCTGCGCTGAAAGCGGGCAAGCCCGTGGTGACAGCCAACAAGGCACTGATTGCCATGCATGGGCAGTCACTCGAAGATCTTGCCCAGTCAAATGGGGTGGACCTGCTGTTTGAAGCGGCGGTGGCGGGTGGTGTGCCAGTGGTTCGTGTTCTGCGCGACTCCCTGTCGGGCATCACGGTCAAACGGGTCATGGGCATCCTGAATGGGACCTGCAATTACCTGACCACGGAAATGCTGGGCACGGGTCGCTCATATGATGAAGTTCTCGAAGAGGCCCAGCGGCTCGGCTATGCCGAAGCAGACCCGACACTGGATGTGTCCGGCATGGACGCGGCCCACAAGGCGGCGATCCTGGCGTCAATCGCGTTTACCGCTGATCTCGATTTCGACAAGGTTTCCGTGAAGGGCGTCGATACGGTTGAGCTGCTGGACTTGAAACTGGCGGACCGGCTAGACCTGCGGATCAAGCTGATCACCGAAGGTCTTCTCACTGACAGGGGCGTGGTCTGCCGGGTGGCGCCAATGGCACTGCCGATTGATCACCCGCTGGCACGTGTGGATGGGGCCCTGAATACGATCCGCATTGAAGGCGAGCCACTGGGCGCCGTCACATTGACTGGTCCGGGTGCCGGCGCGGGGCCGACAGCGAGTGCTGTCATGGGCGATGTGTCGAAATTGTTCACACCCATGGCACGTTCGCCATTCGGGCGGGCCGACCACCATAATACGCGCAAGTTTGTGACCTCAGAAGAAGACGAGCGCGCGGCTTTCTTCTTCCGCGTCAAGCTGACGGACAAGTCCGGTGCGCTGGCCAGCCTGACCGAGGCGCTGGCAGGGTTCAATGTGTCTGTGAACCGCCTATTGCAGGAATCAGCTGACGAGTCCGGGGCTTCCCCGGTTGCAATTGTCAGCCATGTGTGTAGTCGCGGGGACATCGATGCAGCTGCCAAGAAGGTTGCGTCACTGGAAACAATCATAGGGGCGCCGCAGGTCATTCCGATTGATCTTGCGGTATAACAATTGCAGGGGACGAGCCCTGATCTGGAGTGAGATATGACGACGAGTGTTTTGATCCCGCATCTGGCTGATGCGATGGTGCGTGTGACCGAGCTTGCCGCGATTGCCGCCGAGACAATGGTTGGCCGCGGGGATGAGAAGGCCGCTGACGCCGCCGCCGTCGATGCCATGCGCAAGGCTTTCAATGCTGTTGATTTCAAGGGACGTGTAGTCATTGGCGAAGGCGAACGTGACGAAGCGCCAATGCTCTATATCGGTGAGGAAGTCGGCACCAACAATGGCCCGGAAATCGACATTGCGCTCGACCCACTGGAAGGCACGACGCTGACCGCCA
>CBDUKI010000091.1:0-9282 GCA_965367765.1 uncultured Henriciella sp. | reverse complement strand
GGCGCTGAGCGGCAGGATGGCGAGAGCAACATTCTGCTTTGTCTTGCGAGCCGCCCTTGTCGGTAGATTGAGCAGGTCAGCGGGTTTCTTGGTGAAGCCGCCGCCGGTGGCACATGCATTGACCAGCTTCAGGAGGGCCGTAGCGGTCTCTGAAAATGGGTTAGCGGGGTGTCCAAGCGCGAGCAGAGCTGCGGTCAGGCCACACGGGACGATCAGCAGCGGCGCCCCGTTCTCGTCGATGGCGGCGCTCACCAGGTCGGCGAGGAGGTCCGTTTCGAAGCCGTCCGGCGTGACAAACTGCGCCAGATCAATTGCCATGGCTGGAGTTCCCGGCTGAAGCTCGTCGAAATTGCCGATTGCGGTAACAACGCCAGATTGGCGCAGGGCCAGGATGTCTTCGTCGCTCGCATCAGGCTTTATCAAACAGGTTACGGACGGGCCTGTTTCCAAGCCCTGGCGCCGCAGGTCCGCAGCCAGATTGGCAAAGCCCGTATCGCTGGCCAAAGCCGTTTCGATCAGACTGGCCGGGACGCCGCGCGTCATCGCTTCGGCAAGGTCGGCGTTCTTGGGTGCATCGCCAAGCGATTCGATCAGTTCGGCCAAGGCGAACTTGCCAGCTTGTTCAAATCTTTGCGATTTCGCGTGGCGGATGGCTTTCTCAGGCGACAGGCGCGCGTCTAGCGGTAGGATCGTCAGGCGTGCCAGAGGCATTAATTCGCTGATCAGACCGGACTCCTGGGCCGATTGCAACAGTTCCACGTTCCGATTCTGCCCCGCCATCTGCGCTGTTCCTTCTGCTTTTTGCAGGCTTGACGATACCCGCGACATGATGTGTTGCCTTTAGTAACTGGATTCGGCGCACAGGACGCGCCATATTCCGGCCAAATACGCATGGCAGGATTCAAAACATGTTCAAAGTTTTTACATGGTGGAACGGCGTCTCTCCGGGTGGCTGGTTCGATATCAAGCGTCGAAGCCACCTCGTCGGCACGGACGAGTACGGCAATCGGTATTTCGAGGACCGCAAACCTTCGGTAGAAGGTCGCAAGCGTCGCTACGTGATCTATAAGGGGCTGGCCGAGCCGTCCAAGGTGCCCGCTGACTGGCATGGCTGGCTACATTATACCTTTGATGATGTACCAACCGAGAAGCCGCTGGTGCGCCAGTCTTTCGAGACTGATCATCGGCCTAACTTAACCGGAACGAAGTTTGCCTACCGTCCGAAAGGCTCGCTCGGTAAGGGTGGCCAGCGCGAGCATGCTGACGCAGACTATGAGGCTTGGACGCCGGATGCGTGAATCTGTTTTCGAAACTCTTGTTGGCCTCGTCGTGTTGGTCGTGGCAGGCATTTTCCTGTGGTTCACACTCGTGCGCGGAGGCGATGCCTCGGCACTGGGCAGTGACACGGTAGAACTTGGCGCAAGGTTCTCTAGCGCTGCATCGATTGACCGAGGGACGGATGTGCGAATGGCCGGTGTGAAGATCGGTACTGTGCGGGACGTCGCGCTGGATCGTGAGCGCTCGGAAGCAAAGGTAACGTTTGCTGTCCGCTCAGATATTTTACCGCTTGGTGATGGCACGACCGCACGGGTTCAGTCCGATGGCCTGTTGGGCGGCAGCTACATCAATATCGAAGAGGCTGAAGGCTTTGACCAGATCGTCGCCTGCGCGGAAGGCGAAGCTTTGTTCGGGGAAACCGGATGTGGCGAAATCCTGTACTCTCAGGGCACGGTTGACCTGATGACACTGTTTGCATCCTTCGCATCTGGTAATGGCGGGGAGCCGGAGGAGTGAAGCGGGCGCTGATCTCATCTGTCCTGGCACTGGCTTGCCTGCTGCCGGTTTCGGCTCAGGATCAGCAGGCGCCGCTAGACGTGGGTGAAACCACCTTCGTGAAAAAAGATACGGTCTTGCTGCGGGCCCTGGACAAGATTACCGGGCGCTCGACCGACTTCGAAATGCGTGTTGGTGAGCCGAAAGTGTACGGTTCGCTACGGGTGGACCTTGAGGTCTGTTACCAGAAGCCTCCAGAGGAACCGCCGGAAAGTGCAGCCTTCCTGCGTATAACCTCAGCCACGTCGCGCCAGGTGCAGACCATGGCCGTACCAAGAGACCTGAATGAGGAAGAACTGCTAGCGACTGAAGGCGAGGATGTTGATGTTCGGTTTTCCGGCTGGATGTTTGCCTCATCGCCGGGCCTGAACGCCTTGGAGCATCCTGTCTATGACATCTGGGTGATCCACTGCAGCGCACAAGAACCGGTCACGCCGCCAGAAGGCATCGAATAGAAATCAGCTTGCGTCCGCAATGCGTGCCAAAGCAGATTGCGGAAGGTCTCTCGTGGAATCGACTGCAGGCCGAATTGTTCCAGGTGCGGATTATGGAACTGAGCATCGAGCAATTTGTAGCCGCCTGCGATCAGGCGGGCTGTGAGATGAACGAGCGCGATTTTTGACGCATCCGTTGCACGAGAGAACATACTCTCCCCGAAAAAAGCCCCATCGATCGATACGCCATAGACCCCACCAACAAGATCACCCGCCTCATTCCAGCACTCAACCGAATGGGCGTGGCCCTCGCGGTGGAGTGCGCCGTAGAGGTTGAGAATCGGGGTGTTGATCCAGGTTGTCGGGCGCCCCGGATGGGCGGCTGCGCAAGCCTCGATAACGCGATTGAAAGCGGTATCGACGGTGATTCGAAACGGGTCCTTGCGGATTGTCTTCGCGAGGCGCCGGGGCACATGGAAATTGTCCAGCGGAAGGATGCCGCGTACGTCCGGGTCCATGAGGAACAGGTGCATGTCCTCGCGCGAATCCGCCATTGGAAAGACGCCGCGCCGGTAACAGTTCAGAAGATCAGTCGTGTCGAACCGCTGTGACATGGCGGCAGGTTACTTCAATCCCAGGAACCGTTCCAGCCAGTGAATATCGTAATTGCCATCAATCACGTCCTGTGCCTCGACCAGACGACGATGCAGGGGCAACGTGGTATCGACCCCACCCACGACCATTTCATCGAGCGCGCGGCGCAGGCGCATGACACACTCGTTTCGGCTGCGGCCGTGCACGATGAGCTTGCCGATCAGGCTGTCATAGTGCGGCGGAATTCGATAACCGGCATAGGCTGCACTATCGAGCCGCACATCCGGGCCGCCTGGGGCGTGGAAATCGGTAACCATGCCTGGCGAGGGGATAAACGTCTCTGGATTTTCAGCATTGATCCGGCACTCAATCGCATGGCCGACCAGCATCACGTCTTCCTGTGCGAAGGAGAGTTTCTTGCCATCAGCAACGCGGATCTGTTCGCGCACAAGATCAATTCCAGTGATCATCTCAGTGACCGGGTGTTCGACCTGCAGACGCGTGTTCATCTCAATGAAGTAGAACTTGCCGTCTTCGTACAGGAATTCCATCGTGCCAGCGCCGCGATAGCCGAGTTTCTGGACGGCGCGCGCGACGATCATCCCGATCTCTTCTCGCTGGGCCTGGTTCAGGGCCGGGGAAGGGGCTTCCTCGAATACCTTCTGGTGACGGCGCTGTAAGGAACAATCCCGTTCCCACAGATGACAGACATTGCCATGCGTGTCGGCAATCACCTGGATTTCAATGTGGCGCGGCTGGCCAAGGTATTTCTCAAGGTAGACGGCATCATCGCCGAATGCGGCCAGCGATTCGGTTTTAGCGGTCTTGAAGGCGTTTTCGAGATCTTTTTCGGTCTCGGCAACTTTCATACCCCGGCCACCGCCGCCAGCTGCGGCTTTCACGAGAACAGGATAGCCAATCTTCTTGGCGACTTTCTTGGCTTCGCTGACGGAATTCAAACCACCATCGGAGCCAGGGACAACCGGAACCCCAGCATCAATCATCGCCTGCTTTGCCGCAATCTTGTCACCCATGGTGCGGATATGATCGGCAGTTGGCCCGATGAAGATCAGGTCGTGGGCTTCGACCATTTCAGCAAACTGAGCATTCTCTGATAGAAAGCCATAGCCAGGGTGAATGGCATCTGCCCCGGTAATCTCTGCCGCTGCTAGGATGCGCGATTTCTTCAGGTAGCTTTCAGAGCTTGGGGCTGGGCCAATACAGACGCTTTCGTCGGCCAGGCGTACGGCCATGGCGTCGCGGTCCGCCTCGGAATGGACCGCAACAGTGGCAATGCCCATCTCCTTGCAGGCCCGGTGGATCCGAAGTGCGATTTCGCCGCGATTGGCAATGAGGACTTTCTCAATCATCGTACCGGCCTATTCGATGACGATCAGCGGCTCGCCGAACTCGACAGGCTGGCCATCGCTGGCAAGGATTTCCTTGACCGTGCCGGCGCTGGTGGCTTCGACTGGATTGAAGGTCTTCATCGCTTCGATAAGCATGAGCGTATCACCTGGCTTGACCTTGTCGCCGACATTCACGAACGGTTTTGATTCTGGATCGGCTGCCAGGTAAACGGTGCCGACCATCGGGCTTGTGATGGCATTGGCAGGGACTGCGCTTGCTGTCGCAGCCGCCGGAGCCGCAGCTGCTGGGGCCGCTACGGGGGCGGCTGCAGCCATGTGCGGGGCGGCCTGAATGACTGCCGGAGCTGCAACAGGCGCCATCGAGGTTGCCTTGCTGACGCGGATGCGCAGGCCATCATGTTCAACTTCAACTTCACCGAGATTGGCTTCGCTGAGAATCGTTGCGAGTTCACGCACCAGCTTGGCGTCGAGTTGAGATTTGCTTGTGGACATTTGGAGGGCTCCTCAGTCTGTCATCTGGAGGGCGGCATCAAGTGCCATGAGATATCCTTTGGCGCCAAATCCGGCAATTGTGGCCGTAGCGCAAGGACTAACGTAATTGGTGCTGCGAAATTCCTCTCTGGCCGCAGGATTTGAGAGGTGAACCTCAATAATCATGGCTTCGCAAGCGCGCAGTGCATCGTGCAGCGCAACAGAGGTGTGCGTGTAGGCCCCGGCATTGAGAATCAGGATGTCGGCCTCTTTCGAGGCTTCCTGAACCCAATCAACCAGTTCACCTTCTGAATTGGTCTGGCGGAACGTGACTTGTGCGCCGGGCGCGGCATTCGCCATGCGCTGGTGAATGTCTTCCAGTGTGTCCCGACCATATATCTCTGGCTCGCGCGTACCGAGCAGGTTGAGATTAGGGCCATTGAGAACAAAAATTCGTTGCGTCATTGTCACAAGGTCTTGCGGTGGAACGCACAGGAAGGCAAGTCAGTATACGCGATTGGAGTAAACTGAAATGCAAATTTTTCTCAATGGCCAGCCCCACACGGTTGCACCAGGCACAAGTGTGCTGGCACTGGTCGAGACATTGAGCGACGATCCGCGCGGAATCGCCATAGAGCGCAATCTGGAAATCGTGCCTAAAGCAGAACATGGTGCGACCCTTCTTGAAGAGGGCGACAAGCTCGAAATTGTACAATTTGTTGGCGGCGGCTGAGCCCCGCAAGGAATCCGAACCATGACTGACAGCCCTTTGACCATTGCCGGACGTTCGTTCAACTCACGCCTGATAATTGGCACCGGAAAATATGCGTCCTATGCGCAGAACGCCGAAGCGGCGCGGGCAGCGGGCTCGGAAATGGTAACTGTGGCCCTGCGCCGGGTGAACCTGTCGAATCCCGACGAGGACCGCTTGCAGGACCACGTCTCGCCAAAGGCGTTTACATACTTACCAAACACAGCCGGGTGTTTCACGGCCGATGAAGCCGTGCGCACCTTGCGGCTGGCCCGCGAAGCAGGCGGCTGGGATCTGGTCAAACTTGAAGTTCTGTCCGACCAGAAAACACTTTATCCAGACATGGAAGAAACTTTGAAGGCGGCCAAAGAGCTGATCTCCGACGGGTTCGAGGTGATGGTCTATTGCTCGGATGACCCGGTTTATGCGCGGAAATTGGAAGATGTCGGATGCGCCGCGATCATGCCGCTGGGCAGCCTGATCGGATCAGGTCTCGGGATTCAGAACCCGCTGAATATACGGTTGATCGTTGAACAGAGCCGCGTGCCCGTAATCGTCGACGCTGGGGTTGGCACGGCGTCAGACGCGGCCCAAGCCATGGAACTGGGCTGTGATGGCGTCTTGATGAATACAGCCATTGCCGAAGCCAAGGATCCGATCCTGATGGCATCAGCAATGAAGCACGCCGTGATTGCTGGCCGGGAGGCCTATCTGGCCGGGCGGATGGGGCGCAAGCGCTATGCCGACCCATCTTCGCCCTTGGCAGGTCTGATCTAGCTGAGTTTCTGCAGTTCGCTTTCGATCAGCTGCTCGAGATAGTCCGTGTTCGCGCCTTCAACATTGATCGTGCCAAGCAGGAAATTGGGCGTGCCCTCCAGGCCGATTGTGCGGGCAAGACCCTTGGAATTGGCGACCTGGGCCTGAACTTCAAGTGACGCCATGTCGGCTCGCATCCGCGCGACATCTACGCCGGCTTTGGCGGCGACGCGGTCAATTTCATCCGGTGTGAAGCCAGACTTGTTGTCGAGTTCCATCAGCTCAAGATGCATCTCGATATATTTCCCCTGGCGACCAGCAGCGAGGGCGGCCAGAGCGGCTTTTTCGCTCTCGGCGGAGAGGATAGGCATATCCTTGAACACGACCCGGACCTTGTTGTCATATTTTTCCGGCAGCGCCATGATCCAGTCGGTTGAGCTTTTGCAATAGCCACAACGATAATCGAAGAATTCGACCAGCGTGATTGGCGCATCTGCCGGACCAATGGAATAGTCGGCCTCATCCTCATAGATGGCATCCATATTGGCGAGAATGGCTTCGACCTTGCTCTCCTGGGCTTCGGCGCGTTGGCGCTCGGTCAGACGGATGATCGCTTCCTCGATGATTTCTGGATTGTCGAGAATGTAGTTGTGGACGATTTCCTCGATGGCTTCTTTATCTGCAGTGTTCACCTGATCCTGCGCGCAGGCTGGTGTCAGGACGATGGCAGTGGTTGCCAGTGTGGCAGAAAGAATGCGGTTCATGGGTCGAATGGTCCTTGAGTCGTAGGAATTTTAAGCCTTTTGAACGCAAAAAGCCTTATATCTCAATAATTCGGGTGAGGAATCTGGCTGACAATCGCGTGAGGTCGTTATCTCCGGCGACGCCAGTAGATTTCATTTTCAGGCAGTGCCGGGTCGGTGGCATTTCGAATGTCATTGGCGCGATGGGCGTCATGCGTGCCTGGCTCAAGCTCCTGGGCGGCCCGTGAGGCGAATGAATACGCGCGCGGAAAATCGCCAACATTGTAGGCTGACTCGGCGGTTGCCAACTGTGCCAGAGAGCGCTGGCCCTGCTTCTCGTACGCGATGGCAAGTTGGGCCCATGCAAAGGCGTTATCAGGCTCGACGATGAGGGCATCTCGCAGCGCCATCTCGCCGGCCTTGACGTCACCTTCCGCATTGCGGGCGATCAGTGAGCGCGCATAGGAAATCAAGATAAGCGGTTGATTCGGCAAAAGTTCCGTTGCGGTTCTCAATGGCGCGACCGACTCGGCCGCGCGCCCGGCTTCGAAAAGTATCTGACCCTTCAGCTCGTGATAATAAGGGTTTTCTGGCGACTCCTCGATCAGCGAATCGATATCGCGAATAGCAGTGGTCAGGTCCGCTGATTGCATCGCGGATATGGAGCGCGCGTAGCGAGCTGGTTGTGACATGTCTGTTAGTGGATAGCGTTGAAAGACGCGCGCAGGCGGTTCCAGAAAGCCGATCAGTTTGGCATGCATGATTTCCAGCTTGGCAACATCCTCCGGCGTGGCAGGGACGTCTAGGAGGCCGGTTTCCGCCGCACGTTCTCGCAGGCTGCGAATGCGGTCTGAGGCGAGCGGGTGGCTACGGAAGTAGGGATAGCGACGCGCTTCCGACAGAACTTCCTGATAGCGGAAATTGTCGAAGAATTCGATCAGCCCGGCAGATGACTGGCCCGTACGGGTCAGGAACTCGACAGCCATCTGGTCGGCCGAGGCCTCCTGGACGCGTGTATGGGTAAAGAAGTTGAGCGCCGCGAACTGGTTGGAGCTGGCCAGCAGAGCGGCCCCAGCTTCCCCGGCACCAGCGGCAATGGCTAGTATGCCCAGGCCGATGGAAACCAGTGATGTGCGACCGGCTACGCGCATGTCCTGGACGCGCTGGGCCGCATGCCCCCCGGCAATGTGGCCGGTTTCGTGTGCAATGACCCCTTTTAGCTGACCAGGTGTCTCTGACTGGATGATCAGCCCCGTATGCAGGTGGATACGCTGGCCATTGGCCACGAAGGCGTTGAGGCTCTGATCGTTGATGATGTAGAGGCCGACATCTTCCGGGATCAGCCCGGCGGCTTCGAGAATTGGGTTGGTATAGTCGCGCAGGATTTTTTCGATTTCGGCATCGCGGATCAGGCCCTGGGAAGCCGCTTGCAGACTGATTCCGAGCCACAGACAGATGGCCAAGCCGATTGTTGCGAGCTGTTTTCTCATTCGAAATCCGTTGCGATTTGCCGGAATGCTAGACCCCGGTTGGTTATTTGGCGAGTACTTGTCGGCTTGATGACTGAAATGTCAGAAAGCTCAGGCCGCGAATGTATGGACACAATTGGGATCAATTGTGACGCTGACATGCTCACCCTGTTTCGGAGCAAAGGACGATATGATGGCGGTTTGCAGCTGAAGCGTGTCGTACTTGAGTGAAACCAGGGTCAGTGTGCCCTGGCGGCGCACCTGCGAGACCTCCATGGCGACTGGGCTCGCCACATCGAGCCGGATGGCTTCCGGCCGAATATAAAGCACCGGCCCTTCGGGGAGTGTCTGTTGCCATGTCTCAGGCAACTGCGCCCGCCCGACCGATTGCAAACGCCCCAGCGCGCGCGCGACAATCTGGTTCGTGGGGGCTGTATAGACCTCTTCAGGGCTGCCGACCTGCAGGATGGTGCCCGCGTGCATGACGGCGATCTGGTCGGCATAGGCCATGGCTTCGCGCGCTTCATGCGTGACGACCAGGGCAGGGGTGCCAGAGGCACGAATGGCGTCAAGCGCGACCGTGCAGGCCTGGTCGCGCAACACCGGGTCCAACCCGGAGAACGGTTCATCCATCAGAATGGCTACAGGTTTTGGGGCAAGCGCGCGCGCGATCGCCACGCGTTGTTGTTCACCGCCGGACAATTGATGCGGGAAGGCTTTTGCCCGTTTGGTCAAGCCTAGCGTCTCTAGCCAATGATCAGCGATGCCAAGGCGGTCCTCACGGGGCAGATGGCTGAGCCCGAAGGTAATGTTGCGCACGACATCAAGGTGCGGAAACAAGGCAAAATCCTGGAAGACGAG
>CBDUKI010000090.1:0-9283 GCA_965367765.1 uncultured Henriciella sp. | reverse complement strand
CCAAGGCGCATCTACATCTGGCACTTGCCTATCAAGGCATTGTAAAGTCATACAGATTCCACAATTGGCGTGTCAGGTGCACGCGTGCGGGACTGGAAAGGTTTGATGTGACACGACAAAGAACGAAATTCGCGGTGCTCGGAATTGTCGCACTGGCTGTCTCCCTCTTCTGGTGGAGCCAGCATATCAGCACCGCCGATGCCGCGCCCGTGAGCATTGAGATAGACCCCACCGAGCGCTTCCAGACCATGTCAGGGTGGGAAGCGACCTTGAACCTGTCCGACACACCAGCGACGCCCGAATGGGCCGCGTATCATGACCAGTTACTCGACAATGTCATCAATCGCGCCGGGATCAATCGTGTGCGCCTTGAAATCCGCTCGGGTGCCGAAAATCCGTCTGATGCGATCACCAGGTTCATCAATGGCGAGATGACCTATGAACAATGGAAGACGCTGCGCTATCCCGTCGTGAATGACAATGACGACCCGACCGTCATCAACTGGGATGGCTTCAATTTCGATGAGCTGGACTGGCACGTTGAAACCAACCTGCTGCCCATGATGGACCTGGCCGAGGCGCGCGGCGAACGGCTGATGATCAACCTGTGTTACGTTGCCTTCATCTCCGGATGGAATGCCCACCATGATCCTGACGAATATGCCGAACTTGTGCTCGCCACCTATCTGCACCTGCAAGAAAAATACGGCTTCGTACCAGACGCCTGGGAAGTCATTCTCGAACCCGACCTGAAACCGGACATGTGGACGGGTAAGATGATCGGTGAAGCCATCGTGGCGACAGCACCCGTCCTGAAGGCGCACGGTTTCGAGCCAGCCTTCATCGTGCCTTCCGTCACCAACATGCGCAACGCCGTGCCCTATATCAAGGATATCGCCAAGGTTCCCGGGGCGATGGACTATGTTGTCGAGTTTTCCTATCACCGCTACCGAGGGGCCAACCGGACGACACTGCGCGCCATTTCAGATCTGGCCGACAAGTATGATGTCGGTACGGCGATGCTGGAATGGTGGTTTGGCCGCGCCGATCACAACGTGCTGCACGAAGACCTGGAGATTGGCCACAATGTCGCCTGGCAGGGCCGCGCCTTTGTCGGCCTGTTCAATGTCACCAATCGCAACCGGCCAGAGCCCACCTTTCGCCTTCGCAAGGAAGTTCGGTACAACGCCCAATATTTCCGGCACATTCGACACGGTGCAACTCGGATTGGCGCGACATCCTCGAAGAAACAGAAGATGGCACCGCTCGCATTCGAGAACACTGACGGTTCGACCGTCCTGGTCATCAAGGCCAGCGAAGGCGGAGACATTGCCGCCTTCAACCTACCGGCTGGAGCTTATGAAGTGTCCTACGCAATTGAGAAACGGTCAGGTGAGTTACCAGAACCAGTCCTGGTTGGGGAAGACGGCAAGCTGAACGTGACCATGCCGGGCGCTGGCGTGATGACGATTTCGTCCTACCGTATTGAGCAACCCAGCTAAGCCCAGCGGTTAGGCTGGTCTCGCCCGCCAGCGGGTGACTGCGATCCGTGTCGCCATGACGCCAGCAAACAATCCCCCATAGATCACGATCGTTTTCAGTTTGAATGCTTCTGACATGAACCAGTGCAGCAACCCAAGCGGCATGGCGAGATAGACCCAGCGCTGCAGGTCTTTCCAGGTCGGGCCGAGTTTACGGACGCTATAGTCATTAGAGGTCAGCGCCAAAGCTCCAAAGATGGCGATACTGATCCAGGCAATGATGATTGAAATATCGGTCAGGCTTTTCTCGACCACGCGGCGCAAGCCCGCCTCCTCGATCCAGTACAGGGTATGAACCGCAGCATAGGCGAAACCTGCGACCCCGATATAGCGCCGGCGCTGGATCAGCCAGTTGCGCCACGATGCGCGTGGAAACAAGCGCGTTGCCGGTGTGATGGCGAGACTCACGATGACGAAAATCGCACTCAATGCACCCGTCCAGTAGAAGAAACGCCCCTTTGGAATGCCAACCAGTATCTTGTCGGCCACCAGGTAGATCATCGGGATCGTCAACAGGAACCAGAACAGGTAAACATTGTTGAACAGCTTCATCATCTTGGTCTCCAATCGCCCATTCCGGCTTTCAAAATCAAACACTTTGCGAGCCACTGCGCCGCCTTTTTGCCGAGAAAGCAATATCTTGGCCAAGTATTTGCATTCTGGCTGCCAACGCTTCATTCATCGCAATCAAGGAAACGACCGTAAATTGTTAAAAACGTTGAGCCTACCGCGATCTATACGTATCCCTGAAGCATTGTTTAACCGGTTGGGGCTGCTGACGGCTGTGTCGCTGCTGCTGTGCGCCATGGCACCCGGCATAGTTGCCTACACTGTGGGCCTTTATGATTTCGCCGTGTCGAGCGGGCCTTATTTTGTTCCCCAGCATGCCTTGGTACTCTATCTGGCCGTGCCCCTGGTCATGCTTGGCTTAATAATCTCCATTCTCAGCCCGGGCCTGTTTCTGGCAGCCCGGTTCGTGAGCACGCCGACCTTTTCAACTTGGCTTCTCTCCGGCTTTGGATTCAGTTTTCTGCTGGTTTCCTTTGCGGCGGGGCTTGGTGAATTTGCCACGCAACGACTATTCCTTGATCGGGCCTTCATTGTCCTGCTGACCCTGATAAACCTTGCCTGCTACCTGATCGCAAAATCTGATCGTGCCGAACGGACCCTTGCAGGAATTGCGTGGCGAAAACATCGCCATGAGATCACCGCCATGATCACCCTTCCGGTCGTGATCTTAGTCTTCTTCCTGCCGAAATTCTTTTGGGAAAACCTCAATGGGGATACGGCCCACGTTCTGTTTTCATCGAAGCTACTGCTTGGCAGCATGAACCCCTATTGGCCGGAAACAGGTGGCCCATACGCGTCTGATCCCGGTTTTGCTACATCCCTGACCAATTATGCCAATGCCTGGTTTCTAAGACTGTTCGGCGAGACGGAATTCTCGATCCGCGCGCTTGTCCTGATCTGCATGCCAGTCCTGTTCACAGCCTTCATGGCGCTGATCCGTCACGGCAAGAACCAGATCAATGAGGCCCGAACCGTCTTGTTCGTTGCACTTGCATTGGGTCTGGCCAGTTTTGTCTTCATGTATAGTGCAGCCTATGACCCTTACCGGGCCGACATGGCCACGCCAATGGCCCGTGAAATGCTGTTGATGATCTGCTATTTCGGCTTCATCCTCTTCTATCTGGAAAAGCGGGTCTGGCTGACCGCACTGTTCAGTGCATTGACGGTACTGGTTGTTCCCAGCGGGATGCCCTTGCTGGGTTTCTGGGTGGCGGCCAGCGTGGTTTGTCTGCGACCGATCCCGATCCGCATGGCTGCCATAACTGTGGCGAGTGTATTCGTTTGCCTCGTCGTCTCGGTCCTACTGCCGATCATACTTGGCGCATATGGCCAGCCCGTGCCGGGTGGTGAGTTTCACAGCGGCGGCATTATCAACCGGCTGAAATTCGTAACCTTCCACCAGATCCACCGTATCGCCTACATGCTGCTGCCCGTCGGCATCGTTCCTGCCTTGTCCATGCTCTGGATAAGACACCAGGATCGGGTCTCCATGGCGCTGACGCTCGTTGTCCTGATGTATTTTGGCCTGTTCTACTTTCAGGCCTATCGTATCCTCCTGCATCATTTCATTCCGGCACTCCTGATCCCGGTGATCATTTTGTGGCGCTATGACCTGATGCAGGGTGAGCGGCACAAAAAAACAATGGCCGCGGGACTAACCGGTGCGTTGGCGCTCGCGTTGATTTTATCGCTACCATCGAGTTTCCGCATCCACACAGAATCACGGGCGTTCGGTCAGATGCTGCATCTTGCCGATACGTTGGAAACAAAGGCCGAAGAGGTCGACCGGCTTGGTCAAAGCCATCATTTGATCGAACTGATTGTGCCGCCCATGCAGTGTTCCAGCGACCCTTATAACGAGTTCTATGTCGCGCCCGGCACGATGTATTACTATGCCCAGCGCAGCGAACAGCCAAACCCGCCAATCAACTTCGTGATCCGCCATGACGAAGACGCCGGCCACTACGAGCTGGACATACTGGACCAGCAATTACTGACTGATCTGCGCGACAGGCAGGTGCCGACTTCGACGAATAACTGGTTCTATTTCATCCCGCGCGAACGCCTTTTCAGATGCCATTCCCCTGAGGCTACGAAGGGCGTCATCAATCTCGGCGCCGTCGCACGGAAAGTCATCGACAGGCTCGTGCCGGTCGTCCAGTAATTGAAGGATCATTGTGACGGGTGAGCATTTGTCATGGCCAGCGCAATGGATATGGTAACGACAGGCATGGATGTTGCTTGGTGTGCAATGGTTCGATTGCCTAAGATGGGGATTCCAAGGTGAAATGCGTCATTCTTGCCGGCGGGTACGGCACACGGCTCAGTGAAGAAACATCCCGAATTCCGAAGCCCATGGTGGAAGTCGGCGGACGTCCGATCCTCTGGCATATCATGAAGACTTACAGCCATTGGGGCATCACGGATTTCATCATCTGTCTTGGCTATAAGGGCTATGTCATCAAGGAGTTCTTCGCGAACTACCACATGCACGTCAGTGACACGGTACTGGACCTGTCGACTGGCAAGCAGGAAATCATTCAGAGCCATGCCGAGCCCTGGAGAGTGACCCTGATCGATACCGGCGAAGGTAGCATGACCGGGGGACGACTGCGCCGGGTCATGCCCTACCTTGAGAATGAAGAGGCCTTCTGCCTGACTTACGGCGACGGTGTTGCTGACATCGATATTTCGCGCCTGGTCGCGTTTCACAAGGCGCATGGCAAGGATGCCACCGTTACCGCGGTGGCACCGCCACGTCGATTTGGCCAGCTCCAGCTGGACGGGACGAGCGTCACGGACTTCCTGGAAAAGCCAGTCGGTGAAGGCGGCTTGATCAATGGCGGGTTTTTCGTGTTGTCACCTCGTGTCGGCGACCTGCTGGAATCTGATCAGACGGTTTGGGAACACCAGCCATTGACGACGCTCGCGAAGACTGGCCGTCTGGAAGCCTACCAGCACAATGGCTTCTGGCAGCCGATGGATACGCTTCGTGACGCCAACTACCTCAATGATCTGTGGGACAAGCATCAGGCACCGTGGAAGCTTTGGGCATGATGCCAGATCGCGATTTCTGGCGTGATCGCAAGGTTCTGATCACCGGCCATACCGGCTTCAAAGGCGCGTGGCTCTCCGCCTGGATGGCAGACCTCGGCGCGCATGTCTGCGGCTTCGCCCATGCCCCGGAAGGTGAACACAATCTCTGGCAGGACCTGAAGATCGAGGACCGGGTGAAATCGGTTATCGGTGATCTCAATGACCAGGTGGCCCTGCACGCCCTGTTCACAAGCTTTCAGCCCGATATCGTCTTTCACCTCGCCGCACAATCATTGGTCCGGCGGTCATATCGCGCCCCGGTAGAGACATTTACGTCCAATGTCGTGGGCACGGTTTCGCTGCTCGATGTGGTGCGCCAGCATGACTGTGTGAAAGTTGTCGTCGTAGCGACATCTGACAAATGCTACGAGAATGATGAGCTCGACCGTCCATTCTCGGAAGAGGACCGGTTCGGCGGGCGCGACCCCTACTCAGCCTCCAAGGGGTGCACCGAGATTGCCACCGCCTCCATGCGGATGAGCTATTTCAAGCCTTTCGTGAGCGATGGCCATTCGGCTGGTGTTGCCAGCGTCCGCGCAGGCAATGTCATTGGTGGCGGTGACTGGTCCGAAGACCGATTGGTGCCTGACATCGTGCGCGGTGTTCTCGGCCCGGCCGGTGAAGCGATTATCCGCTCTCCACACTCAATCCGGCCATGGCAACATGTGCTCGAACCGCTGAGTGGCTATATCCGCCTGGCTGAAACACTCTACGGCGATGGGGCGGGGTTCGCGGAAGGCTGGAACTTTGGCCCCGGAACTGCCAGCGAGCAGCCGGTCGCCAAGGTCGCTGCGGGCCTGGTTGACGCAATCGGCCAGGGCAAACTCACCATCCAGCAGGATCCGAACGCGCCCCACGAAGCGAAGTTCCTGCGCCTGGATGCCAGCAAGGCACAAGCAAGGCTGGGCTGGCGTCCTGTCCTGAACTTTGCAGATACATTGGCGATGACCGCTGACTGGTATGCGCGCTGGTCGCGCGGCGAAGCGGCACGCGATATCACGATTGAACAGATTCACCACTATACCACTCAAGGTGCCCAGACTGATGCCTGATCCTATGCCGACCTGCCAGTATTGTGGCACCGGGCTGACCCAGACCCTCGTGGACCTGGGTCTGTCGCCCCTCTCCAATGCCTATGTCCCGATCGACAAGGCAGGCACGCCAGATGCCATGTATCCACTGCATGCCCGCGTATGTGGAGACTGTTTTCTCGTCCAGGTTGATGACGTCGTACCCGCCGATGAAATCTTCAACCAGGACTATGCCTACTTCTCCTCCTTTTCGGATTCATGGTTGGCCCATTGCCAGGCCTTTGCGCAATCGGCAACGCAGCGCCTGGCCCTCGGGCCGGACTCCCTGGTCGTGGAGATCGCCTCAAATGACGGATACTTGCTGCAATTCTTCCAGCAAGCCGGGATCAAGGTCCTTGGCATCGAGCCGTCGGCCAGTGTGGCCAAGGTCGCCCAGGCCAAGGGCATCGACACACGGATCGAGTTTTTCGGAAAAGACCTTGCCAAGCAGCTTCGAGAAGAAGGCGCCCGCCCTGCCCTGATCTGCTCGGCCAATGTGCTTGCACATGTGCCGGACATTGGTGACTTCGTTTCCGGCATTGCCGAGTTGTTGACCGGAGATGCGGTCTACACGGTGGAATTCCCGCACCTTCTCAACCTGATCAAACAGGTACAATTCGACACGATCTATCACGAGCATTTCACCTATTTGTCGCTGGTCGCTGTCGAGCGCATTTTCCGCGACAAGGGCTTGCGCGTCTTCGATGTCGAGGAATTGCCGACGCATGGCGGATCGCTAAGGGTCTATGCGTGCCTTGATGGAGCCAGCCACATACAGCAGCCCGGTGTTGCAAAAGTCCGCAATGACGAGCGTTCCGCCAAGCTCGACCGGGCCGAGGGATATGCCGGGTTCGAGACGCATGTCATGGCCCTGCGTGATGGCCTGATGGCCTATCTTGAAGACGCCAGGCGGGCCGGTCGCAAAGTCGTCGGATATGGTGCGGCGGCGAAAGGCAACACATTGCTGAACTATTGCGGTATCGGTCCTGACCTGATCACCTATGTCGTGGACCGCAACCCGGCCAAACAGAATACCTTGCTGCCCGGTAGCCGCATCCCGGTCCACCCGGTCGAGCGCCTCTATGAGGAGAAACCGGACGATATTCTTATCCTGCCGTGGAACATTCGCGATGAAGTGATCAAGCAGCTTGATGACCTGCGCCAGGCGGGCACGCGTTTTGTCACCGCTGTTCCGAATATCGACATCACGGTGTAAGGATACCCCACAATGCCTGGACGTATTCTGATCACGGGGGCCAGCGGTTTCCTTGGCGCTTATTGCGTGGAGACCTTCGCGCGCCGTGGTTGGGATGTCGTCGCCACTGGCCGAAATGTAGACAGGTACAAACAGGCTGTTCAAGCTGTATCCTGCGACCTGCTTGACCCAAACCAGATCCCTGATCTTGTGAAAACGGCTCGCGCAACGCACCTCTTGCACCTCGCCTGGAATGATGATCCGCGCGACCGCTGGACCGCCCCAAGCAATCTCGATTGGGTGAGTGCGAGCCTCCGCCTCACCCGTGCCTTCGCACAAAATGGCGGCGAGCGCATGATCTTCGCCGGGAGTTGTGCCGAATATGAATGGGGTCACGACCGGTTTATTGAAGACCAGACGCCGGTCCGACCGGCGAGCCTGTATGGGGCCGCAAAGGCCCATTGCGGACAATTGCTGGGCCAGGCCGCTGCATCGCTTGGCATCAGCGTCGCGCATACACGCTTGTTCTTCTGTTATGGCCATGGCGAGGCAGAGGGCCGCTTGCTTCCAGACCTCCTGAAAGGCCTCGAGGCCGGTATCGACGTGCCTTGCACGGATGGACATCAAAGACGCGACTATCTCTATGCGGGTGATATTGCCATGGCGCTCGCGCTGGTGGCTGAAAGCGAGCAGTCCGGCCCGATCAATATTTGCAGCGGCCTTGCGATCCGGGTTCGAGACCTGATCGAAACGGCTGCCGTGCTGATGGAGCGCCCGCACATTCCACAATTTGGAGCCATCAGCCGCCCCGCAGGTGACCCTGACATTATTGAAGGCGATGCTTCGCGCCTCAAGGCATTGGGCTTCAAGCCTGAATTCACACTGTCCAAAGGGGTGGTCGATACGCTGCGCCGCTGGCGGGAAAACCCGGCATGAGCAGGCTTCAAACGATGAAAGAGCATCCGACCGTTCAGCGCTTCGCTAGGTTCGTGATCGTCGGTCTCGTCAATACGGGTTTCGGCTATGGCGTCTATGCCGCACTGGTTCTGTTGAAAACGCCGCCTCAGATTGCCCTCTTTGTCTCGTTCTTCATTGGCGTAATCTGGAACTATGTCACCACAGCACGCTTTGTTTTCCAGATCAGCGGGTTTGGACGGTTCCCGGCCTATGTTGCCTGCTACGTGACGGCCTACCTTCTGAACGCGCTCGCGCTCCACGCCGTGATCGCTCTCGGCCTGGCTCCGTTGATCGCACAGGCCCTGCTCACACCCTTCGTGCTCGTCTCATTCGCGATGCGCGAGAAATCTTCCTAGGCTTAGCGTTTGCAAGCTGGCTTCATGGCCTCAGCATCAATGAACTGGCGGTCAGGATAGGCAGCCTGCAGCGCGTCCAAGCCAGCCTCATCCTGTGTGAAGACAAAGAGTGGCCCTGTGCCACGAAGGAATGGGTCATTGCGATGCATCGCACCATCAAACAGGCGCTGGCATGGCAGCAGAACAATTGCATTTCCAGCCGCATCCGTCGGTAGAGCATAAGCTGCCATGACCCGTGCATGCTTGCCACGTGGATGGTATTTCTCAACACCGCGCCAGGTCGAGAAGACAGTCAGGGAGAAGACGCCCAGCAGCACCACGACGGGCACGAGCGAAGCTGCAGCCGTGCTCAGCTTCATGGCGTCCAGGCTACCTTTTATGGACAGTGCGCCTAGCGCTGACAGGGCGATGAAGGCGAAGAACGCGCCGAACCAGTAACGTGGCCCGACATAGAATGTCCCGGTGAACCAGTAAAAGACGTGAATAAGCAGAATTGTT
>CBDUKI010000089.1:0-9290 GCA_965367765.1 uncultured Henriciella sp. | reverse complement strand
CAATTCCGCCCGTGATGAAGATCACCAGGCCCCGGCGCGAACCGTCGCGGAAAACCTGCAACACCATGATGTCACGCACCTGCAATGTACGCCGTCCATGGCCCGCATGCTGGTCAATGACGCCGACAGCCTGGCTGGTCTCTCAAAGCTGCAGCACCTGATGCTGGGCGGTGAGGCTCTGCCGCAAGATCTGGCCAATGCGCTGCTGGGCACCCTGAACGGCAAGTTCACCAACATGTACGGCCCAACAGAGACGACCATCTGGTCGTCCACGGCAGCCGTCGAAAGCGGCGCGCCGATCACGATCGGTCGCCCGATTGCCAATACTGTCATCCGCATCCTCGATGCCGACATGCAGCTCAAACCCATCGGCGAGGCCGGTGAATTGTGTATTGGTGGGGCTGGCGTTGTACCGGGTTATCTCGGCAGACCGGATCTGACGGACGAGCGCTTCATCGACGACCCATTTGCGAGCGGCGAGCAACTCTATCGCACCGGCGACCTGGCCCGTTTCGATGCCACTGGCACCCTGCACTTCCTTGGCCGCCTGGACCACCAGGTCAAGGTCAATGGCTACCGGATCGAGCTTGGCGAGATCGAGACGGTTCTTGCCCGTCACCCCTCCGTTTGGCAAAGCGTTGTCGTGGCCCGCGCGGATAATGACGAACCTGCCCAACTGGTCGCCTACATCAAGACACCAGACCAGGCCGATAGTGGTGAGAGCCGCGTCGATCACTGGAAAGGCCTCTGGGATGGCGCCTATCGTCAGGCGACGGACATAGCCGATCCACGCTTCAATATTGCTGGCTGGAATGACAGCTTCTCAGGCGCGCCAATCGCAGCCAGCGATATGCGCGAATGGCTCGACGCGACGCTTGACAATATCCGCGCGCTTGACCCAGCCAATGTGCTGGAAATCGGTTGCGGTACAGGCATGATCCTGTTCGGCCTGTTGCCACATGTTGACCATTACACAGGGACAGACCTGTCCCCGCACGCGCTCGATACGATTCGCCGGGAACTCGGCAGTGACGAGCTGGCCAAAGTCACCCTGCTCAACCAGCCTGCTGACGGCCTGCAAGGGCTTGCCGAAAAGTCCTTTGATACGGTCATCATCAACTCGGTCGCTCAATATTTCCCTGGCGCCGATTATCTGACCGGCGTGCTGAAGCGCGCCAGTGAACTGGTGCGCGATGGCGGCACGATCTATCTCGGCGATATTCGCAATCTGGACTGGCTGAAGGCTTTCCACACGGCGGTGGAACTGCATCAAGCCCCCGGACATCTCGGCACGGACGAGCTGGCCACACGGATTGACACACGCCTCAAGCGCGACAGCGAGTTGCTGCTCTCCGAAGCCTATTTCCGGGGACTGACAGATCAGTTGCCACGGGTGAACAATGTCCACGTCAATCTGAAGCGGGGTCATGGCCTGAACGAGATGTCCCAATTCCGCATGGATGTCTGCCTGCATGTCGGCGAAGCGGCCCTGTCCAGCATCAGCTTGCCTGCCCCGCTCGAATTCGCCTCCCTGGACACAGTCAAAGCGGCGCTCAGCCAGTCGCCAGAGGTCCTGCATCTTCACGATGTGAGGAATGCCCGCCTCACCGGACTGATCGCAGCCAGCCAGGCCATCGACGCCAGAACCGGCGACACGGCGGAAACCCTGCGCGAAACTCTCGACACGCCTGATGAAGCCGCGACCAATCCGCAGGACCTGTTCGATCTTGCGCCCGATTATGCCGTCTACATGGTCCCGGCGCGTTCGGGCCAGGCCGACTGTTTCGATGTCGCCTTTGTGCGGCAAACGGACGGGCCAGCCCGCCTGCCGCAATTCGCGCCCCCACATGTAGTAGGCAAAGCTGCCCGGGCCAACCAGCCAGCGACCTCCAGCGATGTGCAGGGTCAGCTGATCGGCGAACTGCGCACTCACCTGCGTGACCACCTGCCGGAATACATGGTGCCGTCGGTCTTTGTACCGATTGACACCTTCCCGCTGACGCCAAACGGCAAGATTGACCGCAAGGCCTTGCCTGCACCGGTTCGCGCTGTGGCGACGACCTCAACCGAATATGTCGCGCCATCAAATGAGCTTGAAGAAGCCATTGCCGATGTCTGGAAAAGCCTGCTCGACCTGCCGCAGGTCGGACGCCAGGACAATATCTTTGACCTCGGTGCCAATTCCCTGCTCACGGCACAAGCCAACCAACGCCTGTCGGCCAGGCTTGGCAAGAAGGTCTCACTGGTCTCGATGTTCCGTTATCCGACCATCGAAACCCTGGCCGATCATCTCGGCGATGACGAGACGGCCCCCCAGCAACAACAGCAGAAGCGTAGCCAGGCCCGTGCGGACCGCCGCAAGGATGCCGCTGCCCGCCGCCGCGCAATGCGCGAAGCCCAATAGGCCGCCCAATGGATGAGCTGACAGACGACCGCCACAAGGCCCAGGAAGACATTGCCATTATCGGCATGGCCGGGCGCTTTCCCGGTGCACCGGATATTGAGACCTTCTGGGCCAATCTGCGCGATGGTGTTGAATCTATCGTGCCGCTCAGCGATGAGGATTTGCTGGCCGCAGGCGTCAGCCGCTCGACCTTTGAAGACCCCGACTATGTGAAAGTCTGTCCGGTTCTGGATGATGTCGACAAGTTCGACGCTGGCTTCTTCGGCTTCAGCCCACGCGACGCCTCGGTGATGGATCCAACCCATCGCCTGTTCCTGGAAATTGCCTGGCACGCCTTCGAACATGCCGGATACACGGCGCTTCCCGCTGAGGGCGCAGTCGGCGTCTTCGCCGGATCAGGCGCGCCGCTTTACATGATCGAGAACCTGCGCACCAATCCAGACCTGATGCGGTCCATGGGCGATTTCCTGGTGCGCCATACCGGCAATGACATGAATTTCCTGGCCACGCGTGTGTCCTATGAGATGGACCTGCGCGGGCCGAGCGTGAATGTGCAGACCGCCTGCTCGTCAGCGCTGGTCTCGCTGCACATGGCCTGCCAAAGCCTGCGCCTGGGCGAATGCGAACTGGCGGTTGCCGGTGGCTCAACCATCCTGTTCCCGCAAAACCAGGGTTATATGTACAAGGAAGGCGAAATCCTCTCGCCCGACGGACATTGCCGCCCGTTTGACGCCAAGAGCGCAGGAACCGTGTTTGGCAGTGGCGCTGGTGCGATTGTTGTCAAACGCCTGTCCGATGCGCTTGATGATGGTGACACCATACATGCCGTCATCAAGGGATCGGCCATCAACAATGATGGCGCCATGAAGGTGGGCTATCTCGCCCCCGGCGTCGACGGCCAGGCAGATGTCATACGCGAAGCGCTGGCCGCCGCTGATGTGGATGCCGCCTCTGTCTCCTATGTCGAGACCCACGGCACGGGCACTCTGGTTGGTGATCCAATTGAAGTCGAAGCGCTGAACGATGCCTATGGCACAGCGACGGACAAGCGCGGCTATTGCGGCATTGGCTCGGTTAAATCGAATATCGGCCACCTTGGCGAAGCAGCTGCGGCCGCCTCGCTGATCAAGGCAGTCATGGCGCTCAAGAACCGGCAGCTACCACCCAGCCTTGGTTTCGAAACGCCTAATCCGGCCATCAATTTCGACGACAGCCCGTTCTACGTGAACGACAAGCTTCAGGCATGGACGTCAGACACCCCACGGCGCTGTGCGATCACGGCGCTTGGCGCGGGTGGCACCAATTGCCACCTGATCCTCGAGGAGGCCCCGCCTGCCCTGCCCGGCGAAGGCGACCGCGACAAGAACCTGTTCGTCCTGTCGGCACGCTCGAAAGCCGCGCTCGACCAAGCGTCCGACAACCTTGCCGACGCCCTTGAAGCCAACCCTGGGCTGAACCTGGCCGATGCCGCCTATACAATGGCGCTTGGCCGTCGGGCCCTGACGCATCGCCGGACAATCGTGACGGGTGATCGTGGCGAGACCGTCCAACGCCTGCGAGAGCGCCCGGCCAAGCTCACCGTGACAGACCAGGCGCTAGATACATCACCCAAGACCGTCTTCATGTTCCCGGGCGGCGGTGCCCAATATGCCCGTATGGGGATCGATCTGTATGAGAGCGAGGACGTCTATCGCGAAGCGGTGGACGAATGCCTGGACATCATCACGCCGCGTCTTGGCAAGGATCTCAAGGCGCTGATGTTCGCCGCCGCAAGCGATGTCGAAACCGCCACGCGCACGCTGGAGCAACCGGCCCTGACCCTGCCCGCACTGTTCACGACCGAATATGCCATGGCCAGCCTGTTCGAGGCCTGGGGCGTGGAGCCGGATGCCTTTATCGGTCACAGCATGGGCGAATACGTTGCGGCCTGCAAAGCCGGTGTGATGAGCCTGGAAGACGCTATCAGCCTGGTCATGTTGCGCGGCGAACTTTTCGAAGTGGTCGAACGCGGCAGTATGCTGAGCGTGCCGCTATCCGAGACCGAGCTGCGCGCTATCCTGCCTGACGGTGTTGATATTGCCGCCGCCAATGCGCCAGACCTCTGCGTGGCCTCCGGGCCGGTCGACAAGATCGAGGCGCTGCGACAGGTCCTCAATGAAAAAGACGTGGAATCAACGCCGATCCGTATCGATGTCGCTGCCCACTCGCGCATGCTCGATCCCATTCTCGAACGCTTCCGCAGCCTTTGCCGCACAATCTCGTTCCAGCCGCCGCAAATCCCCTTCGTGTCAAATGTGACCGGCAAATGGATCACTCCAACCGAAGCCTGCGACCCGGAATACTGGGTCCGCCACCTGCGCTCGACGGTTCGCTTTGCTGATGGGCTGGCCAGCCTGCGCTCACTGGGTGAGCCTGTCCTTTTGGAGATTGGCCCGGGCCGGACGCTCAGCATGCTGGCCAAGGCCCAGGCCCAACCGTTTCAGAAAGCCTTCAATTCGGTACGCCACCCTCAGGAGCAGGCGAGCGACACCGATTACGCCCTGACCTCGCTCGGACGGCTCTGGGCGGCTGGGGCAGATGTCGATTGGGGACAATTCTATGGCGATCAGTTGCGCAACCGCGTGCCCCTGCCCGGTTATCCGTTCGAGCGCCAGTCCTATTGGGTTAAGCCAGGCAAGGTCAGCGCCCATGCGGCAAGCGAAGACCTGACCAAACGCGAGGCTGTCAGCGATTGGTTCTATCAGGTCAGTTACCGCGAAGCCCCGCTTGTCTCCGCCAGTGACACTAACCCGAAACGGACATGGCTGGTCATTGCTTCATCCGTCAAGAAAGCCCGCCAACTCGCCGAGGCCCTGTCGCCTGAAACGGTCGCGATTGCGACTGCTGGCAAAGCGCTCAGCGCCCAATCCGATACACACTGGCGTTTCGATCTGGATGATCCCGATCAGTATTTCGAACTGCTGCAAGCGGTTGAGGACAAGCTGGGCACACCACCAGACCATGTCGTCATGCTCGCCGCGACCCGTGCCCCCGCCATGCGCGCCCTGCGTGATCACCAGCAGGTCTATCGAGACTTCCTGCACCCGGCCTATGTCGTGCAGGCGCTGGGTGGAACTGCAAGTGAGACCCAGCTTTCATATGTCACGACGGGCTTGTCGGGTCTTGATGGCAAACCGGTTCACCCGCAGCGCGCCCTGTCACTTGGCCCCGTCCTCGTCGCCCCGCGCGAACTGGAACAGCTCGCCACGCGTTGTATCGAACTTCCACAACCCGGATGGCTTGAAACCGGGTCCCGAGACATCATGCGCGATCTGGTCGATGAGCTGCGTGCCGAAAGCCCTGACACGATTGTCTCGCTGCAGAAAACCGCCCGCTGGGTGCGTGATATCCTGCCAACACCGCTGACCAATGAGACAGACAAGATTTTACCTCCAGATTGGGTCCGCGATGGCGGCGTCTATCTGATCACCGGTGGCCTGGGCGCCCTCGGTCTCGAATTTGCCAAGCACCTGGCCGTACACAAGCGAGTCAAACTCCTGCTCTTGGCGCGCGAGCCGCTGCCGCCTGAAACAATGTGGGAGGAGATTCTCTCCAACCAGACCGCCAGCCGCGTGGCCCAGCGCATCCAGAGCCTGCGCGATTTGCGCGCGATCGGGGCCGATGTCTCAGTGATTGCGGGTGACATCACGCGCGCTGACAGCCTGGAGCGGGCGCTGCGCGATGGACGTGAGCAGTATGGGCCAATCAATGGCGTGATCCATGCCGCTGGCGTCATGGATGATGCGCCGCTGATGACCAAGAATGCTGCATCCATGCAGCGTGTCCTGGCACCGAAAGTTGACGGGACATTGAACCTCGACCGATTGATTTCAGAACCGCTCGACGCGTTCATCCTGTTCTCTTCTGTCGCGTCTTTCCTCGGCCTGCCGGGCCAGATCGACTATACCGCCGCCAATGCCTTCCTGGATGCCTTCGCTCGCGAGCGCCAGGAACGCGCGCCGGGGCGAACCCTGGTGATCAACTGGAATGCCTGGCGCGATGTCGGGATGGCGGCCAATGCCCATCGCCACCAAACCGAAGGCCTGGAGCCGAACATGCCGTGTGCCCATCCTGCGCTGGATGGTTATTCAGACATAGGTGGTCAACGGACCTTTGTGCGCACATTCAGCCGCGCCGATGACTGGCTGTTATCGGAACATGTCGTCAAGGACGGTACCGCGCTTCTGTCGGGCACGACATTCGTTGAGCTGGCACGCGCAGCGGTGGCAGAGGGTCGCCCGGGACAAACGGTCGAGCTGTCCAACCTGACATTCCTGTCGCCCTTCACCGTGGCTCAGGATGAAAGCCGGCTCTTGACCCTGCAGATGACACCAACCGGCAAGGATGCCTGCGACATTTCGATACGCGGCGGGACCGATCTTGAAAGCCAGCCGCTTGTCATGTGCGAAGCGCGTAGCGTGGCCAGCGAAGCCCCGCCTACCATCAACCTTAACCTGATTGCGCACCGTTGCCAGGTTCGCAAATGGACCTCGCCGGACGGCTATCTGGACCAGAACTTCATGGCCTTCGGACCGCGATGGGCAAACATGAAATCTGTACAGTTCGGACATGTCGAGGCACTTGTCGAGCTGGAGCTGGACGAACGGTTTGCAGGCGATATCGGTGTCTTCGGCCTGCACCCGGCCCTGCTTGACATGGCAACGGGTGGTGTCCAGTCGCTGGTTCCAGGCATTGACCTGGAAACCGATTTCTATGTGCCGCTAAGTTATGATCGTGTCCGCATCTATGGCGATATGCCACGACACGTATTCAGTCACGTGACCTGCCTGCCTGGCAGCGGCAAGGAGCTGGCTTATTTCGATGTGACGCTGGCCGACAAGAGTGGACGGGTCATTGCCCAGATCCGTCGTTTCACGATGAAGAAACTTGAAGCAGGTGCCAGCCTCGCAGAGGCCCCAACGCCACAGATAAATGCTGCCGAGATCGCCCGCAACGAAGCCATGGAGGCGGTTCTGCGCGAAGCGATCACGGTCAAGGAAGGCCTTGAAGCCTTTGACCGGATCATGGCTCAGCCGCATCTGGTCCAGACCGTTGCCTCATCCGTGGATGTGCGTCTCTGGAGCCGACAATTGGCTGAAACACATGAGGCAAACACGGATCAGGATGGCAATCCGTCCGGCTTCCAGCGCCCTGATCTGGACGAGGATTACGAAGCGCCACGCAACAGTGTTGAAACCGCGTTGGCTGAAACCTGGTCCAACCTGTTAGGTGTTCGGCAGGTGGGCATCAATGACGATTTCTTCGAGCTGGGCGGCAACTCTCTGGTTGGCGTGCGCCTGTTCGCGGCCATTCGAAAAAGCTTTGACATATCGCTCCCCCTTGCCACGTTGTTTGAAGCTCCAACCATTGCTCAGCTAGCTGAGTTGATTGCGCCAGACGCCGCCACCCCAGACGCCGATCCGGGCGAAACCGGCGCAAGATCCAAATGGTCGCCTCTGGTACAGCTCAAGCCCGGCATCCCGGGACTGCGGTGCATTTTCGCCGTGCATGGTGCGCAGGGCAATATCATGAAGTTCAAGCCCCTGGCCGACAAGCTCCCCGATACGTGGCCGATCTACGGATTGCAGGCCTATGGCTCCGACGGCAAGCACGAACCCCTCGATTGCGTGATTGAAATGGCCCAGCGCTATATCGACGCCATTCGTACTGTACAGCCTCATGGCCCATATACGCTGGCCGGATATTCGGGCGGCGGAGTCATCGCCTATGAAATGGCCCAGCAACTCCGCCGATCCGGAGAATTGGTCGATATTGTCATCATGTTCGATACGTTGGAGCCGCGCCAGATGGACCGGAAAGTATCCTGGTCCGACCGCCTGCGTAATCTCGGCAAGATCGACAAGCGCATTGCCCAGAACTGGTTGCGCAACTGGCTGGATGATCGCCAACTTCTCGAGCCGCTCATGCGCCGGCTGGGTCGCCAACCCGAAAAGCGTGAATCGACACCGCTTGAGGAAGCTGGTTGGCGCGTCAGTCATGCCTACCACAAGGCCCAGGCCAATTATCAGCCAAAGCCTTATGACGGTCAGGTTCTGGTCATTCGGGCCTCACAGGCACGCATGACATTTGTCCGTGCCGGCGTCTCGCTCGGCTGGGCGCAATACCTGGCCCAGCCTGTGCTGGAATTTGCCGTGGATGCAACCCATGCCACGGTCTTCTCAGAACCGGCTGTGTCTGACATGGCGGTGAAACTGCGGGCCATACTGTCCAATCTCGACACGCCGACCAGTATTGCCAATTTCAGTGAGGCCCCGGTGGCCAACCCGACGCCAGATGCCTCGACCGGCAAGGTCCACAAGCTGAAATAAGTTGAGCGCCCAGTCCTAAGCTGTCCCACGGGACAGGAAAAGCGTGCGCGTTTCGCCCCAGAGCTCATGCACAAATGGGCGAAACAGGCCGAGCATCGCCGCGCCATAGGCCAGCACGCCCAGCCCCACAAGCACCAGCAGCTGAATGGGGCTGTTCATGGCCTCCAGTCCGGGTAGCCAGGCCTGTGCAGCCAACAAGGCCGCAGCCATAGCCACAGACGAGAAGAATTGCGGGGCCAGCGTCGTCAGGAAACGTGCCGTATCCTGGCCGAGGGCGCGCAGGATTTGCAGCTGGAAGGGAATGAAGAAGATGATGTTGGCAACGAGATAGACCATCGCCATAGCCGTCAGCGTGCCGATATAGATGCCGATACAAAAGGCGAGAACGAAGCCAACCGTTCGCACCAGTGCCCAGCGTAACAGGATGTCGGCACGCCCCAGCGCCTTCCAGACGACATTGGTGATGGTGCCGATACCTTGCAGGATGCCGACAAAGGCCAGGATGCGCAGGACCGGTG
>CBDUKI010000088.1:0-9293 GCA_965367765.1 uncultured Henriciella sp. | reverse complement strand
GAATTGATCGCGATCGGCATCGGTCATGACGTGACACGCTATTACAAACGCGCGGTCACCATTGTCGACGCTGAACAATTGGGCGGGGCGATGACCGAACAGTTGGCCAGCCTGTTCGATGAGAATGGCGAAGCGCCCAATCCCGTGGCGATGAGCGTGCCACCATTAACCCGCGAGACGGCCCGTCCAGGCGCGGCGGTGAGCGGAGCAAGCGCCGGGGCACCGCGTTATGGCGGTATCAAGACCGGGTCGAAACAGGACGTGGCCCGAAAAAGATCCTGACCATGCCCGTCATGATCGTGCCATATCGGCCGGGTTAGAAAGGGCAGCATGCGTTTGGAGGCAGGAATGCGAAATCTGTTGGCGGGCCTTGTTGGCCTCACTTTGGTGGGTTGTGCGGCGGCGGATGTCGGGTCTCAGCCAATTACCGGTACGGACGCGGCACAGGTGTCAGCAGGTGATGATGGCGTTTGGCGGTTTGAGGACCATGCAGACGACCTGCGCCAGGCGTCTTGTCCATCGGGCGTCTCGTTCCAGCGTGCGCAAGCGCTGGAGATTGTCGCCGAAGCCATCGACAAGGGGCCGGAGGCGATCCAGGCTGACTATTTGCCCGGCCTGGTCTTCGCCGGGGCGTGGCAGCTCAGCGCTGAGGATGCGAATTTTGGCGGCTTGTCCGGGTTGGCTGAGATGCGTTCGGGCACTTTGCTGGCGATCAATGATGCCGGGGCCTTTGTCTGGATTGGCATCGATGAGGCGAGCGGCGCACCAGATGGCGTCGGGGCCATCGGCTACATGCTCGACAGGGATGGCAAACAGTTTGCCCGCAAGGTGGCTGCTGATTCCGAGGGCCTCGTCCTGCGCGACGGATTGGCCCTGGTCAGCTTTGAACAGCGTCACCGCGTTGAAGCATTTGATCTGGAAAGCTGTGGCACAGCGGCGCGCGCGGCGCCGGTGGTCGAATTCCCGCTCGTCATTGACGGCAAGAAAGTGCCGGACAATCGCGGTGCGGAGGCCCTGGCTATGGACGATCAAGGCGTGTTGTGGGCCGGGTTCGAGTATCGCATGACAGACGGTTCACCGCTTGGACGGGTACGTGCGGACGGCACGCTGGACCAGTTGACCTATGCGGGTCAGCCGGGCCTCTACTTGCAGACCGCGGCCGATATCCAGGACGGTCGCCGCGCCAGCCTGTATCGCGCTTATGACCCGTTTCGCGGGGCACGGATCATCATCGAGATTTCCGGCGGCGAGCAGGCACCGATCCGCGCCGAACTGAAGCCACCCCTGCCGGTGGACAATTTCGAAGGTGTCGCCTGGGGCCACGCACCCGATGGCGGTGCGCGCCTGTGGCTGATTGCCGACGATAATTTCAACCCAACCCAGCGTACGCTTATATTTGCGCTGGACCTGGTGCCCTAGTCGCCGAGCAGGGCATCGACAAGGCCGATGGCTTCATAGCTTGCCCAATCCGCATCGCCCGCCAGCTTGGCCAGCTTTACCCCATCGGCACTGTAGATGAGCGTCGTTGGGAAGCCGCCGCCAGCGCCGCTGTCATAGACAATGTTCCAGCCCTCTGGTTCGGCGTGAATTGTATAGAAATCCAGCACGCCGCCGGACAGTTCCCGCAACCTGTCGACCGCGAAATCACGATCTTCAGCTGAGTCGACACTGATCGCGATGACTTTGAAGCGGTCGCCGCCGCGGGCTGTTTGCAAAGCTGCCAGAGACGGCATTTCGCGTTCGCATGGGGCGCACCATGTCGCCCAGAAATTGACCAGGATGAGCTGGCCGCCATAATCCGCCAGGTGAACCGGTGTGCCGTCTTCAGCCTCGAAGCTTGCTTCGGGCACCGGTGTGGCTTCGGTCGCTTCCAGCTTGACCAGGGCACCTGTGGCAAACTTCGCCACAGGGTCTGCCTTGTCGGTCTTGGACGATGCGCTAAAGACGACGTAAAGCAGGGCAAGAATCAATCCGCCAATCATGAGCGGGATGATGATTTTTGCGAAACGGGCCATGGGCGGCGCAGCCTCCGTGATGGAAAAAGGAATGACCGATATGGCGAAAGAAGAGACAAAAGGCCAGCAGATGTGGGGCGGGCGTTTCGCCGCGCAGCCCAGCGATATCATGCAGTCCATCAATGCTTCGATCGATGTCGACAAGCGCATGGTGCGCGAGGACATAGCCGGTAGCCGTGCGCACGCCGACATGTTGAGCGAGCAGGGCATCATTTCAGAGGATGACAATCGCGCGATCCAGGCCGGCCTGGACCAGATTGTCGAGGAGGTCCGCGCCGGCACATTCCCCTACCGGGCCGAACTGGAAGATATTCATATGAATGTCGAGGCGCGGCTGAAGGAGCTGATCGGTGAACCCGCCGGACGCTTGCACACGGCGCGTTCGCGCAATGACCAGGTGGTGACGGATTTTCGCCTGTGGACGCGCGGCGCCTTGACTGAGGCGCGCCGGGCGATTGCCGGGCTGCAGGGGGCCCTGGTCAAGCTGGCTGGGGACTATGCCGATGCCGTCATGCCGGGGTTCACCCACCTGCAGACCGCCCAGCCGGTGACGCTTGGCCATCACATGCTGGCTTATGTCGAGATGTTGGCGCGCGATAGCTCACGCCTAGGCGATTGTGCCCAGCGGTTGAATGAAAGCCCGCTTGGTGCCGCCGCACTGGCCGGGACCGGGTTCCCGATTGATCGCGACGCGACAGCTGAAGCGCTCGGCTTCGACCGGCCAATGGCCAATTCACTGGATGCCGTCTCGGCGCGTGACTTCGCACTTGAGGCCCTGGCCGCCCTGTCGATTGCTGCCACCCATCTGTCGCGCCTGGCGGAGGAGATCGTGCTCTGGTCTTCGGCGCAATTTGCCTTCGCACGCCTGTCGGATGAATGGTCAACCGGGTCTTCAATCATGCCGCAGAAGCGCAACCCGGACGCCGCCGAGTTGATCCGCGCCAAGGCGAGCCTGATCAGTGGCCAGTTCTCCAGCCTGCAAGGGGCGGTGAAGGCCCTGCCGCTGGCCTATGCCAAGGACTTGCAAGACGACAAGGTGCTGACCTTCGGCGCGTTCGACACGTTTGGTCTGTGTGCGCAGGCGATGACCGGGATGATGGAAACGATCACATTCAACCGGGACAATATGCGCGCCGCCGCCGCCAAGGGCTTTTCGACAGCCACCGACCTGGCCGATTTCCTGGTCCGCGAACTGAAAATGCCCTTCCGCGAGGCCCACCATGTCACCGGTGCGCTGGTGGCGCTGGCTGAGACACGAGGCTGTGATTTGCCCGAACTGAGCCTGGAAGACATGCAGGGCGTGGAGCCACGCCTTACGAATGACGTTTTTTCCGTGCTGACTGTTGAAGCCTCTGCGCTGTCGCGTCAAAGCTATGGTGGAACCTCGCCGGTTCGCGTTGCCGAACAGGTGGAGCAATGGACAACAAGACTTGGACTGGAGCGCCAGACATGAAGACTGTGATCAAAACCGCCCTTGCGTTTTCAGCTTTGGCGAGCCTGGCGGGTTGTGGCCTGCGCGGCGATCTGGAACGCCCGCCGCCAATCTTTACCAAACCGGCCCCGGAAGAAGCCAAGGTGCCGGTTGATGTGCCGGTTGCGTATGCCGCGCGCGAGATCAAAGATGATAGCGTCTACCTGAACGCGCTGGGCGGAGAAATACCCAAACCGGCCCCGGATGCCTTGGTCGAAGAAGAAGAGATGGGAGAATTCAGCCCCGGCTGATAGGGTTCCCCATGCACCATTTCGACTACAAGAACGGCCATCTGCATTGTGAGGATGTGGACCTGGATGCCGTGGCAGATGCGGTGGGTACACCGGTCTATGTCTACTCGACCGCGACGCTGCGGCGGCACGCCCAAGTCATTGCCAGCGCCTTCGAGGGCATGGATTGCCTGATCGCCTACTCGGTCAAGGCCAATGGCAACCTTGCTGTGCTCAAGACGCTGGCCAGTGAAGGCTGCGGGGCCGATGTGGTCTCAGGCGGCGAGTTGCGCCGGGCCATGAAAGCGGGCATTCCTGCCAGCCGGATCGTGTTCTCTGGTGTCGGCAAGACGCAGGACGAAATGGCGCTTGGTCTCAGCGAAGGCATTCACCAGTTCAATGTCGAAAGCGGGGCCGAGCTGATCGCCCTGTCGGAAGTGGCGCTGGCCATGGGCAAGGTTGCCCCTGTGGCCCTGCGGGTGAACCCGGATGTTGCCGCCGGTGGCCACCCGAACATCTCGACTGGCAAGGCGGGTGACAAGTTTGGCGTGCCGTGGGCCGAGGCCCCGGAGCTGTATCACCAGATCAAGGCTCTGCCGGGTGTTGAGGCGGTCGGGGTCGATGTCCATATCGGATCGCAGATCGGTGATCTCGGCCCAATGCGCGCGGCGTTCGAGAAGACGATCGGGCTGGTCAGGTATCTGCGGGACAGCGGCCATGATCTCAAACGGGTCGACCTCGGTGGTGGCCTTGGCATTCCGTACAAGTCCGGCGATAGCCCAGCCCCGCCATCGGATTATGCCCAGATGATCCGCGAAGTGACGGAAGGCCTTGGCCTGCAGGTCATCCTTGAGCCGGGCCGGGTCATCGCTGGCAATGCCGGTGTCATGGTCAGCCAGGTTCTGTACCACAAACAAGCCCCAGACCGGACCTTCATGATCATTGATGCGGGCATGAATGACCTGATGCGCCCGGCGCTCTACCAGGCCCATCATGATATTCTGCCACTCGACAAGCCGGGCGAGGATGCGGCCATGGTGACCTATGATATTGTCGGGCCGATCTGCGAATCGACGGACAAGTTCGCTGCCCAGCGCAGCATGCCAGAGGTCGCGCCGGGTGCACGGGTCGCTTTCATGTCAGCCGGGGCCTATGGCGCTGTCCTGTCCAGCCAGTACAATGCTCGTCCATTGGTCGCCGAAGTGCTGGTTGATGGTCATCAGTATGCACTGGTGCGCCGGCGTCCGAGTTTTGAAGAGATGACACAATTGGAGCAGATGCCCGCTTGGCTAGACTAGATCGCATTCCCGGCCTGACTGGCCAGATCGCCCGGACACGCCGGCGGTTGCGGGATATTGCCATCTGGAAGGCGTTCGGGCCATTGATCGCGCTGGCCACGATCTATCTGATCGCAGCGCTGGTCGGCATTTTCGAGCGCGCACCGAAACAGATTGCTGCGCTGGCCACGCTGATTGTGCTGGTCGGACTGATTGTGGCGCTGATGCGCGGCTTTGCCCGCTATCGCAAACCAACCCGCCAGGACGCGATAACCGTGCTGGACGCGCAGGATGAGCTGCGCCCAATCCAGTCCCTCAGTGATCGGCCGGCCCGGCCGAATGCCGGCAATGTCGCCCTGTGGAAGGCGCATGAGCAGCGGTTGACTGATGCAGCGCGGCGCCTGCATGTCCCGTGGTTTCGAAAACAATGGCGGGCCATAGACCCGGCCTTCTTGCGCTTTGCCCTGCCTGCGGGCCTGATCGGGCTGGCGCTTCTGAATGGGCCGCAGCAGGTTCACCAGCGCCTCGCCAGTGCTCTGATGCCGGACTATGGCAGCCTGCTCGGGGCCGAGCGGATACAGATCGAAGCCTGGTTGACGCCGCCCGCCTATTCGGGCCGCGCACCGATTTTCCTGGGCGAGGAGCAGGGGGAGGCGCGGGTGCCGAAAGGCGCGGTGATGACGCTGCGCGTGCAGGCCCCCTCAACCCCGAAACTGCGTGTGGCCAATGGCGAGACGCGCCGGACAATTTCGTTCGAAGCCACACCGGACGGGGCCTATGAAATCGAAGTTCCGATCGAGACAGATGCCCGGATTTCCGTGCGCTGGTGGGGGGAACGCAAGGCCTGGACAATCTTTGCTTCGCCCGATGATGTGCCGCGTGTGGCCTTTGTTGAAGTGCCCATTCTTGGCCAGAATGACCATACCGAATTTACCTGGTCGGTCAGCGATGATTATGGCGTCGAGCGGCTGGACTTTTCCATTCGTCCTGAGGGCGAAGACCGCGAACCGGACCTGGTAGAGATCGAGATGGGGGCCGTGTCCCCGAAAGAGGCGAGCGACGACGCCGAGATTGACTTCACGCGCAATCGCTGGGCCGGGGCGCGTGTCGAAGTGCGCCTCGTCGCCACGGATGGGGCTGGGCAGGTCGGCTATAGTGAGCCGCATGTCTTCGTGCTGCCTGAAAAGCTGTTACTGCAACCGCTGGCCAAGGCGGTGCAGGATATTCGCGTGACCATCCTGCGCGAGGATGCCCCTTATGAGGACAGCCCGCCCGGCGAAGATGCGCTCACCGCCGGGGCTTACTTCGTCTCGGCAACGCAACGCCTGGCGCGCGCGCCAGACGGGGTCCAGCGCGGCGCGGTCATGCTGGAAGCCGTCACCTATCAGGCCCCGCTCTATTTCAAGGACATTCTGGTCTATACGGGGCTGCGCGCGGCCCAGCATGAGCTGACAGTTGCCGATTCTACTCAGCAGGCCAAACAGGTTGAGCCACTGCTCTGGTCGGTCGTTCTCCGGGCTGAGTACGGTACGGCGGCTGATGCGCTGTCGGCTCTGCTGGCGGCCCGCAAGGCCCTGGAGGAAGCCCTGCGCGATGGTGCCAGTGAGGAAGAGATCGCCCGCCTGATGGAGGCGTTCAAGAATGCCGCTCAGCGCTATGTCGCCGCGAAGATGGCCGAAGCGTTGGCCAATGGTATGGAGGCCCCGCCGGACGATACTGACAGTGCCCAGCAAGGCGGCGGGCCGAGCCTTGGCGGACAGGATTTTTCCGACATGCTGGATGCGCTGCAGGACCTGACTGAAACCGGCTCGACCGAACAGGCGCGTCAATTGCTCGCCGACATCACCAACATGCTGGAGAATCTCGAATTCCAGCAGGGCAGTGGCCAGGGTGACGGCTTTCCCGGCATGCCGGGAGAACCAGGCGAAAGCGATGAGGACCTGCCCCAGGAAGAGCGCGAGATGACCGAGACCATGCGCGAGCTTTCGGACCTGTTGCGCCAGCAGCGCGAGCTGAATGACGAGACGCTGGCCCAGCAACGCGGCGAACGACGCCAGCCCGAGGGGGCCGAAACACCCGAAGGCGAGGGCGGCGAAGGCTTTGATCCGGATGCGCCAGACTGGATGCGCGAAGGCGGCGATGGCCGATCTCTCGCAGAGCGCCAGGATGAATTGGGCAACATGGTTGAGGAGCTGGCACGTCGCAACGGCGAGGGCGGAGATAGTGTCGACAGCGGGGAAGAGGGCGAAGGGACCGGGGGCGGCCTGCTCGACGAGGAATTGCTGGAATCCATCGAACGGGCCCAGCGCCGTGCCAGCCGCGCGCTTGAGGACGGCAATGAGCTGCGGGCCTTGCGCAACCAGGAACAGGCGACACGCCAGCTGCGCGAACTCGCCGAAGGCCTGGCCGAGGCCCTGGATGCCGCCCGCGAGGAACGCGTTGGCGATGATGACATACGCCGCGCCGCCGAACAGGCGGCAGATCCGTTCGGGAATTCCTCAACCGGCGGCATTGATGACAGCAATAGTGTCGACGTGCCGGATGAGGCCGAGCGCCAGCGCGCCAAGGACATTCTCGACGAGCTGCGCCAGCGCTATGGCGACACGCTCGACGAAGATGAACGCGAATATCTCGAGCGGCTACTCGACCGGTTCTGAGGGCGCCTCAGGCTTGCGGAACTTCAGCGTCATGCGATCACTTTCGCCAATCGCGAGATAGGTGGCCGGGTCAAAGCCGTCCGCCGGATTGCCATCGCGGTCGACCAGGCGGCTGACAGGCGGCAGGGTCCATACACCATAGGGATGGTCAGCGGTGTCTGCCGGATTGGCGTTGATCTCGCTGGCGGCAACGAATTCGAAGCCTGCACTGGCGGCCATCGCCTTGACGAAATCCTCATGCACATAGCCGGTTGCCGCGCGCGGGTCCTGTTCAGACGAGGACGGCAAACGGTGTTCGACCACGCCGAGAACACCGCCCGGTTTCAGCGCCTCAAAGGCGTCGCGGAAGAATTTTTCCGAATAGTCATTGCCCATCCAGTTGTGGACATTTCGGAAAGTGACCACGGTGTCGACACTGCCCGGTTCGGCAAACGGTGCAGATGAAACCGAAAAGGCCGACAGGCGGATCTTGCCGAACCGGTTCGGGTCTTCATTGTAGACCGCCATATAGTCGGCAAGACGTTGGCGCATGGTTTCCAGCCGCTCACCTTCATACAGGTCTAGGTCCCACTGTACGGCAATCAGCTGGCCGTCGCCTGTGGCCAGCCAGGGCGCGAGAATATTGGTGTACCAGCCACCGCCGGGCCAGACCTCGGCCACAGTCTCGTCATTGGCGATCTCGAAGAATTCCAGCGTCTCAACCGGATGGCGCCAGCTGTCGCGGGCCTTTTCCTCGTCGCTGCGCCAGTCGCCAGCGGCAATATCTGCCAGGGTCAGGACCGCAGGGGCTTCAGCCGCTGGTCCTTCTGGCGGCGGCATTTCCACGCTTGGACCGGCGGCGTCATGCGGGTTGCAGGCCGACAAGGCCAGAACGGCGACCCCTAGCATCCAGGTAGGCTTCATGAGATTCTCGCTTTCATCCTCTTGAATCAGGTTGATTGTGTTTCCAAATAACATGCGTGACGGCGCTGCCAAGCGGGCCGCCACCAGAAGGGTCACCGGTGCCGATGGTCGGGCTGGGTGTAAAGGCGCTTCTGAAATATCTGCCCCGGCAATGAACCAGCCGTTGGGCGCAGTTGCTAGACGAAAGGACTGTAAGATGAGTTCGATTGATTTGACCCCCCTCTACCGCACCATGGTTGGCTTTGATCGCATGGCCACGATGATTGACAGCGCCTCCCGCCTGGATGGCGCACAGGGCTATCCACCCTACAATATCGAGCGTGTCGCCGAGGATGAATTCGCCATCGAGATTGCCGTTGCCGGCTTTGGCGAAGATGACCTGGAAATCGAGACCAATGACGGCCAGTTGACCGTTGCCGGTCGCAAGGCCCAGACCGATGAGGCAACAGAGCGCGACTTCCTGCATCGCGGCATTGCCGAACGCGGCTTCCTGCGTCGTTTCCAGCTGGCCGATCACGTTGTCGTGACGGGTGCTGAACTGCGCAATGGCCTGCTGCGCATAGAGCTGCTGCGCGAGCTGCCGGAAACCAAGAAACCGCGCAAGATTGCCATCGGTGCGCCGCAAAAGGCCAAGCCGAAACTGATCAAGGATGACAAGTCCGCCGCCTCAGGCAGACGCCGACCTCTGATTATCAGCGCCCCGGGCCAGACCGGTCCGGGGCGTTTTCTATTTTGCGTCC
>CBDUKI010000087.1:0-9310 GCA_965367765.1 uncultured Henriciella sp. | reverse complement strand
GTCCATAGCCGACGAAGGCGACCAGGGCGGCCCCGGCGGCCATCCACCAGAATGTCGGTTTGTTTGCAAGTTCCTTGAACGTGTCGCCGATACTGGCTTGCTCTTGCTTGACCGTGTCGGGCGGGTCGGAATAGCCGCGAGGTGGTTCCTTGACTGTCATATACAACAACAATGCGATCAGGACGCCTGGAATCCCAACGACAACAAAGGCTATTCGCCAGCCTTCGACCTGTGCCCAGTCCAGGCCACCAAACAGGAAGCCGAGGCCGATCGAGTTGATCCAGTTGCCGAATGTAGCGCCTTCCATCTGCGCGATGGGGCCACCAAACAGGTTGGCCAGAACCCCGCCAAGCGTGACACCCATTGAGTAGATGCCAAGCGCGGTCGCACGACTGACAGGCTTGAAATAGTCGCCAATGATGGAGTTTGCTGGTGGCGTGCAGCCAGCCTCTCCGACCGCGACACCGACACGAAAAATCAGGATGGCCAAAAACCCCGTGGCGAGGCCACAAAGTGCGGTCATGACCGACCAGAGAACGATGCATGCCGTCATGATTTTTACGCGGTTCCCACGATCCGCCCAAAGCGCGATAGGCAGACCCATGGCTGCATAGAACAGTGCGAATGGTGGCCCTGATAGAAGGCCCCACTGCGAATCAGTCAGGTTGAATGTATTGATGACAGGCTGGGCAACAACGGCCAGCAATGTTCGATCAATAAAGTTCAGCGTGTAGATCACCATCAAGACGATGAGGACGTAATTTCGGTACGGCTTGGATCCGAAACTTTCTCCAGTGTGCGTCATCGCATCTGCGGTGGCGTTCATATTCTACCTCCCAGGCGTTCGCGTGCTTTCACGCTGAACTTGTAATTTCGCATACGCTAGTCGCACCGTGCGACGGTGCAAGTCTTTTCGCAGGGGCAAGCCGGTGCGATTATCTGATGGCAACCGGATTGATGATGGCCTGGACCGTTCCTTCCAGTCGCGGCACGCCAAGCGAGAAAAAGAATTCGGTTACACCATCATTGGCCAGCTCGTCGGTGACCATGTTCTCGAGGATGTAGACGCCATTCTTGGCCAGCAGGGTGAGGTGAACATCGAACGGGCGAGCTTCGGATTCGAACGGGATGACTTCCACCGCCCAGGTGTCTGCCCCGACGGCCACGACGCCAAGGTCAGCCAGGTATTGTGCCCCCTCGACGCCCAGTCCGGCTTCGCCCGGGCTGAGCTCAGCTGAGCCTTCGACGGCCTGCATCTTGCCGGTGTGAAAAATCACGACATCCCCCGCCTCGATCGTGACGCCGGCCGCCGCCGCCGCGGCGTCGATCTCGGCTATATTGAATGGCTGGCCGTCAGGCACCGGATTGCCAAATTGCTTCGTCATGTCGAGCAGGATGCCGCGCGTGGCAATGGCGGGAATGGCCTGAGTGCCAAACTGTTTCAGGCCATCGGTGGCGACGAATTCAGAGACATGCACGCCATTATAGTAGCGATGGTCAATGCCCATGTGGCCAAGGCCATCAATCTGGCTGCCGATCCCGACAAACATGTCAACGATATCGTCATTTCCGACGGCCCGGTTTTCGCCAAGTGGGGTACCTGAACCATCGGAAAGCTGCAGCACGGTGACGTCATATTCACGTGGGCCATAGGCGGGTGTGCCACGCCCGGTAATCATGCCAAGGCTGTAGGTCTTGCCAGTGGTGATCAGCTTGGCGGCTTCGGCGGTTTTCTCGGCGCTGAGATAGTTGACCGCACCGAGGCGGTCGTCAGCCCCGTGGGCGGATGGGTACCAGTCCGGTTCAGCTTGGGCATTTGCGCATGCAGTGCAGATGGCGGCCAGGCCAGCCCCTGCAAGATATCTCGACCAATCCATGAAAACCTCCCAATCATTGTTTTCGCCAGATTGGCGAGCGCAGGAAGGCGTGGCAAGCCTTGCCGCGACGTTGATCAGATCAGGCCCTGGGTCTTGAAACTCGTCACGCCGCTGCGGGCGGCGATGAGATGGTCATGCACGACAATGTCGAACGGTTGCAGCGCATCGATGATTTCACGGGTCATGTCGATGTCGGCCCGGGACGGCGATGGGTCGCCGCTAGGATGATTGTGCACCAGTATCAGCGCGCTGGCCGCCAGTTCCAGGGCGCGCCGGGCAATCTCTCGTGGGTAGACGGGGGCATGATCCACCGTTCCCTGGCCCATCAGCTCGTCAACGATCAGCTGGTTCTTGCGGTCCAGAAACAGGACGCGGAACTGTTCACGGGTTTCATGCTGAAGCTGGGTACGGACATAAGCCAGAAGCGCCGACCAGCCGGAAATCACCGATCGGGTCTGGATCGTTTCGCGTGTCGCGCGGTTGCCGATTTCATTGGTCGCGCAAAGATAGGCCGCGACCGTGTCGCCAATACCCTTGACCTGTTTCAGCTTTTCCGGCGGGGCGGACATGACCGCAGACAGGGAGCCAAAGCTCTGCAACAGGGCCTTGGCGATAGGCTTCACATCACGGCGTGGGATGAAGGCGAAGAGCAGGGTTTCCAGTAGCTCATAGTCTTCAAGCGCATCGGCACCGCGTTTGATCAGCTTGCCGCGCAAACGGTCCCGGTGTCCCTGCCAATGCGGTTTCGACGTTGGGTCGTTCACTTTCCGGCCGTGTGTGGTGAGTCCAACCCGGCTGGCGACTTGGTGAAGATTTCCACGCCGTCCTTGGTGACGCCGACCGAGTGTTCGAATTGGGCTGACAATTGCCGGTCACGGGTCACGGCTGTCCAGCCATCCTTGAGAATGGCGGCATCCTTGCGCCCGATATTCAGCATCGGCTCGATCGTGAAGAACATGCCCTCGCGCAGGACGGGCCCCGTGCCAGCCTTGGCAGAGTGAACCACATTGGGTTCATCATGGAACAGGCGACCGAGGCCATGGCCGCAGAAATCCTCGACCACGGAGAAGCGGTTGGCCCGGGCAATCTCTGAAATGGCGGCGCCGATATCGCCGAAATGGGCGCCTGGCTTGACCGCAGCAATCCCGGCCATGAGGGCTTCATAAGTGACGTCCATCAGGCGTTCGGCACGGCGCTTGGGTGTGCCTGCACTGAACATGCGGGAATGGTCGCCATGCCAGCCATCGACAATAACCGTCACGTCGATATTGGCGATGTCGCCTTCCTTGAAGGCCCGGTCTCCGGGAATGCCGTGGCAAATCACATGGTTGAGCGAAATGCACGAGGCGTGGCGATAGCCACGATAGCCAATCGTCGCCGACTGGGCCTTGTTGTCATAAACAAATTCGCGGATCAGATCGTCGATATGGCCGGTGGTAACGCCGGGTTTGACCTCGGGCGCGATCATGTCGAGGCATTCGGCGACGAGCCGGCCTGCCTTTCGCATGCCTTCAAACCCTTCCGCATCATGAATGCGGATGTCGCCGGTTCGCATCGGCATAAGGATGTCTGCTTCGGCCGTGTTCATGATCTTGTTCCCAGGGTTTCTCGTTCAAAGGCGAATATAGTGTATCCTCCGTATCAATGACAGCATTCACCTTCAAGTTCCACTGATGTGAATGTCTGGTGCCTGTAAACGCATTGGAAACTGCTGTGTGCAAGATTGCCTGAAGAGTCACCAATGAGGCGAAGATGGATCAGGACCTGCAGGGGATATTGAGCCGTGTAGCAGAACTGGGCGAAATGTCCGAAGCAGAGGCCAGGCGCATTCTCAAGGATGTGTATGAAGACGGCATCGTCAGTCGACCTGAAGCCGAAGCGCTGTTCCTGATTTCCGATAGCCTGACCAAGACGGATCCAGACTGGCAGGCGCGTTTCGTGGGGGCCATCAAGGATTATGTCCTGACCCGCGAAGCCCCGATCGGCTGGGTCACTGAGGAAGAAGCCAACTGGTTGATTGCGCAGGTCGAGATCGGACACCCCGAGCCGCGCGCCACCGAAATTGAAATGCTGCTCACGGTGCTGAGCTTTGCAGATGGGGCAGACCTGCGCCTGTCGAGATATGTCCTGAAGGCGATCTCGCGCCAGATTATCGAGCATCGATCAGCCACGAGCGCGCATGTCGAACTGATGCGCCGGGCCTTGTTTGCTGCCTCAGGTGAGTGTGGCATCTGGGTCTCGCAATTTGAGGCAAGTGTCCTGTTCGATACCAATGATGCGATCGCCTTTGCGAAGAATGACGCGGCGTGGAATGATTTGTTTGCGCGTGCGATCGGCAATCACCTGATGGCGCGGGCGCATCCTGATCCGCAGACCGAAGCTGGCGCCCTGGCGCGTGAAGCCTGGTTGAAAGACACGTCGAGCGAAGTCGGTGGCTTCCTGTCCGGAATGGTCAGCTCGTTCACCAAGGGCGACTGGTTCAGCAAGGTGACTTACAGTGCCAAACGTGCTCGCAAGGCGCGCGAACTGGCCCAGCATATCGCCCGGCGCGAGGCCGAGCAGGTCACGCAGGAAGAAACTGCCTGGTTTATGGATCGTGTTGATCGTGACCAGACAACCAGCCCGGCAGAGCGGGCGCTGATCAACTTCCTGAAGAAAGAAGCACCGGGCTTTGCCCAGGGGCTGGCCACGGCGGCCTGATGCTGGCGTGATGTTGTTCACCAGCCTGTTTGTCGCCGCTGTCCTGGTGGCTGTGACCTCAACCGTGCACTTTGCCGGCCTGGTCGGGCTGAGCTGGGTGATGCGACGAGGCTACATGATGCACCCGGACCGGTATTCCGGTGTCATCTGGCAGGCGGTGACCATTGTCGGGCTGGTCTTCTGCCTGTTCTCGCTTCACTCCATCCAGATATGGATCTACGCGCTGACCTATTTGATGATCGGGCAGTTCGACACGCTGGAACCGGCCCTCTATTTTGCCACCAGCACGTTCACGACAGTCGGATTCGGTGAGATCGTACTCACGCCGGAATGGCGCATGTTGTCCGCAGCGGAATCGGCGAATGGGTTTCTGCTGATCGGCTGGTCCACCGCGTTCCTGGTCTCGATCTCGGCGCGAGTGCGCATGTTCGAGGCCGAAGTGGACCGTGGTGACGACTAACGCGCCCGATTTAAGTGATTTGACCTTAGGAACACCTCGACAAGGTGGCAGGCACGCCCTAATCCCCCAACTGAATACAAAATAGTGCACGGGGCTCGTTTGATGTTTGACAAAATTCTGATTGCCAATCGCGGGGAAATTGCCGTCCGGGTCATCAAGACCTGCCGTAGGCTCGGCGTCAAAACCGTCGTGGTTTATTCAGATGCCGATGCCGGGTCCATGGCGGTCGAAATGGCTGATGAGGCGGTCCATATCGGACCATCACCAGCGGCTGAATCCTATCTGGTCATGGACAAGATCGTTGATGCCGTGCGCCAGACGGGGGCTCAGGCCGTGCATCCGGGATTTGGCTTTCTGTCAGAAAATCCCGCATTTGCGAAACGCCTGGATGATGAAGGCATCGCCTTTATCGGGCCAAATGCCCATGCCATCGAAGCGATGGGCGACAAGATCAGCTCGAAGCAATTGGCCGCTGATGCCGGAGTCTCGACGGTTCCCGGACACATGGGATTGATCCACGACACCAAGGAAGCGGTGAAGATTTCCAAGGAGATCGGCTACCCGGTCATGATCAAGGCGTCTGCCGGGGGCGGCGGCAAGGGCATTCGCATTGCCTACAATGACAAGGATGTGCGTGAAGGCTATCCGGCCGTGAAGGCGGAAGCCACGGCCAGCTTTGGTGATGACCGTATCTTTATCGAGAAATTTATCCTCGAGCCGCGCCATATCGAAATCCAGGTCATGGGCGACAAGCATGGCAACTGTGTCTACCTGTTCGAGCGCGAATGTTCGATCCAGCGGCGCAACCAGAAAGTCCTCGAAGAAGCGCCATCGCCTTTGCTGGATGAAGCCACGCGCAAGAAAATGGGCGAGCAGGCCGTGGCATTGGCCAAGGCGGTGAACTATGACAGCGCCGGAACGGTCGAATTCGTCGCTTCCGGCAAGGACAAGAGTTTCTACTTCCTCGAAATGAATACCCGCCTGCAGGTTGAGCATCCGGTGACCGAGATGATTTCTGGTGTTGATCTTGTCGAACAGATGCTCCGCTCAGCCGCTGGCGAGAAACTGAACATCAAACAGGATAAGTTGAAGATCAATGGGTGGGCGATTGAGAGCCGGGTCTATGCCGAGGATCCGTATCGAAATTTCCTCCCCTCTATTGGACGATTGAAACGCTTCCAGCCGCCGTTTGAGGGGCCGTTGGGCAAGGGGCAGGTCCGCATGGATAGCGGCGTGCGCGAAGGCGACGAGATCTCGATGTTCTATGACCCGATGATCGCCAAGCTGATCACCCACGGCGCCACGCGAGACATCGCGCTGGACACGCAGGCCGAGGCACTCGACCGGTTCCACATCGAAGGCATTCAGGACAATATGCCGTTCTGCGCGGCCGTGATGGACGAGACACGCTTCCGTTCGGGTGATATCACCACGGCTTATATCAAGGACGAGTTCCCGGACGGGTTTGTCGGCACCGAACCGACCGAGGCGCAGACGCTGATGCTGACGGCGACAGCGGCCTATGCCCATGCTGTGTTTGTGCAGCGCGCCAGCCAGATTACCGGGCGCATGGCCCCAGCCGACGAACCGCGCACCGAATGGGTCGTGATCCTGGGTGACGACCATATTCCGGTTCACATCGAATTGGGTGAGGGCGAAGCGACACTGAAGCTTGGCGGCAAAGCCCATTCCATCGTTACAGACTGGGTGCCCGGTGAGCACTTGTTTGAAGCGGTCCTGGATGGCAAGCCGTTTGCCGTGAAAATGGCCGATAGAACCGAAGGCTATCTGGTGCGCCATCGCGGCGTGACCCGTCGGGCCCTGGTTTGCACGCCTGATGTTGCCGACCTGCACAAGCGCCTGCCTGAAAAACCCAAGCCTGACATGTCGAAACTGATCATTTCGCCGATGCCTGGCCTGGTTGTCTCGGTTGATGTCGAGGTCGGCCAGGAGGTCCAGGCTGGCGAGGCGGTGTGCATTGTCGAGGCGATGAAGATGCAGAATATCATTCGCGCCGAAGCCGATGGCACGGTCAAGGCCGTCAATGTCGAAGGCGGCGACAGCGTGGCAGCTGATGCCATCATGATCGAATTCGAATAGGCTGCGTCTCAAGCAGACAGCAGGGCAATGGAAATGATCGGCGAGTTACTTTTCAATCCGAATGGCCGGATCGCCAGGAACCGGTTCTGGCAGGGCCTGGTGATCCTGACCGTGGCCAGCATATTGGTGGCGGCGGCGACCACAGCAGTTCACGAGATGGTTGGCCTGATCAACTATGTGCTGGTCTTCTGCTATATATGCGTGTTCGGAAAGCGTTTGCACGATTCCGGTCGGTCCGCCTGGTGGGTTCTGGCCATCGGGGGTGGAACCGTTGTCCTGCAAACCGTGATGACGTTGATTTTTCTCATGCTGATCTGGCCGGGCTTCATGAATGAGGAGCAAAGACAGGTCTGGACTGAAGTGCTGGATTTGGCCCAGGCTGGCAACAGCGCCGAGATGACACGCGGCGTTCAGTACCTGTTCGAGATTTCCATGAGCACATTGCAACGCGCGCAAATGGTCATCACCGTCATTACCAATGCGATCTTTGGCTACTGGATCGGGACCCTGCGTACCGTCCCCGGTGACAACCAGTACGGCCCCGAACCGACGGGCTAGACGTCCACGAGCGCTGAATAGCACATCATCGACCGATAATTTCTTATCGTTTATTGATAAATTTCTTGAGCTGTGTATAAGCGATCCAGAACGGCCAATTGCCACAAGGATTCTTCGCAATGAGCGATGCAAGCAATAATATCGACGCACTGGATCCACAGCGTCCGTGGATTACAGATGCGCGCCAGCTGCCCTCCCGAATGAACTGGCTGGACGCCATGTTCAATCCGACCGGGAAATCACCCAAGCTGCACTTCACACGCGTCTGGACAGTCTGCTTTTTCCTGCAACTGCTGATCGTGGTTGTTCCGTTTGGAGTTGGCATTGTTGCCAGCCTGGCTGGCGGTGACCCCAAACCGATTCAGACCTTCGGCGTCTATGCCACGCCAATCGTCTTCATTGTGACGACATATATTTCCTTCGTGGCCCATTCGCGCCGGTTGAACGATGCTGGCAAGACGTCCATTCTTGCCGTGCTGGTCCTGTTGCCACTTCTGGCGGGCATGGCGCTGTCCTTCATGGGCATCATGAAATCTGCAGAGGCTTACGATAAGCTGTATGCCGAACGGGCCATCTATCTGGAGAACCCGGACGCCTGGCGGGCTGAACAATTGGAGAAACGCCAGGCTGCGCAGGCTGCAGCCGAGGCTGCGCGGGCTGACGCTGCGCAGGCGGATGAAGCCGGTGAGGGCGAAGCCAAGCCGGAGCAACGCGGGCCACAACGCGGCGCGGGCGGCCCCCGCGCGGATCAGCCGCTGCCTTCACAATTGGCATTCATCATCAAGCCAAATTTGATGATCATTCAGATGATACTGGTTGGCTTCAATGTTTTCCTGGCGCTTTGGAGTCTGCTCTGGCTGGCGCGGGTGCCCGATTTCGGCAAGTCCGAATCTGACGCGTCCCTGTCCTATACCTAGCGACTCTGCGATTTCCAGTTCAGGCGGGTGGGGCTGCGCTAAGGGTTTCGCGTTCGAATGTGGCCTCGAAAGCCTGTCTCAGCGCGGTATCCGCATCATCCATGCTGACCGGGCGACCCAGGTCCACCAGGCTGGTGACGCCATAGCGTGGGTCATCGATGCCGCACGGCGTAATGCCACCAAAATGCTCAAGCTCCGGTTCGACATTCAGGCTGATGCCATGAAAGCTGACCCAGCGTTTCAGGCGCACACCAATTGCGGCGATCTTGTCTTCACGCAGGAGGCCGCCCGGCTGGGTGCGGTCAACCCAGACGCCGACACGGCCATCGCGAACGTCCGCCTCGATGTTGAAATGGTCCAGAGCGGTGATGATCCAGCGCTCCAGATCTGACACGAAGGCGCGTATGTCGCGGCCCCGCTTGGCAACATCCAGCATGACATAGGCCACCCGCTGGCCGGGGCCATGATAGGTATATTGTCCACCGCGCCCGGCATCAAAGACCGGGAATCGGGCGGGGTCCTTCAGGTCCTCGATCCGGGCACTGGTCCCTGCTGTGTAGAGGGGCGGGTGTTCGAGCAGCCAGATCATTTCCTCAGCGTCGCCGTCATGGATTTTCGCGACCCGCGCCTCCATGGCCTGTTTGGCCACCAGATAGGGCACTGGGGACGGGCTGGTCGCCCACAGGACCGGGGGAAGG
>CBDUKI010000086.1:0-9319 GCA_965367765.1 uncultured Henriciella sp. | reverse complement strand
CGATGATGCCTGGGTATGCATCGTCTCGCGTCAGGGCAATGTTGACTGGGAGCCGCTGTGCCGGGTGATGGATCGCGAAGACCTGATCAATGACGAGCGCTACACAAAGGCCAAGGGCCGGCGAGCCAATTCCGCCGAACTTGTCACCTTGATGGACCAGGAATTCGGCAAGTACACGAAAGCCGAAATCGCCGAGCGCCTTGACGAAAACTCGATTGCCTGGGCACCGGTCCAGACGCTGGCTGAAGTCGCCGCCGACCCACAGGTCAAGGCGGCTGGCGCGATTACCCAGGTGCCAAGCGCCAGTGGCGATGGCTCATCCTTCGCCTCGCCTGCATCGCCCGTGCGGTTTCCAGGCGCTGATGATGGCCCGAAAGGCCCTTCACCAAAAATGGGTGAACATTCAGAGCAGGTATTGAGTGATCTTGGCTTCAAGCAGAGTGAGATCAAGCGCCTATTCGAAGACGGCGTCGTTCGCTAGGCGCACATAGAGCCGTGAAGCAAGCGCATGCCCGAGCAGGAAAGCGGGCACGCCAAACCCGGTCTGGAACAGGCCATCAAGGGCGCGTTGCGTCATGCTGGTGGCTTGTGCCGGTCCACTCGCCTCACTGCCCAGGAAAGGCAGATCACTCGCCAGGCCAATCGCTTGCGCAGCCATGTCGCTGGCCCAGAGCCCTAGACCGGTCGGCACGCCGATCAACACGACTGCCAATCCGGCGATTGGCCAGAAGGCCGCTTCGGTCAAGCGCCAGGTTTGAAGAACGAGAATTTTCCCCCGGTCGACCGTCGCTGCTCCGAACAGGATCAACCGGATGGCGAACCAGGCAAGAAACGCGATGAAGGCCGCGCCGAGCATGTAGACGATCCAGATTGCGCCGCTCTCACGAAGCGCAGCGATGGAGCCGTCGACATCCCCGACATCACCCATGGATGGATCATAGCCAGACACTGCGATCAGCAAGGCACTGACGATCACAACGAACAGGCCGGAAATGAAGGCCACGATCAGGAATAACAGACCCACCAGCAAGCTGGCCCAGACAAGGCGGACAATGCCCGCCTGCCAGTCTTCAGGCTCCCCCGGCCTGAGCGCGCGGTAGATGAAATAGCCCCAGGTGCAGGTGGCCAGAAGGTTTGCAATCGACAGCATCAGGCTCTGGAACGCGTTGGATGCGTCGCCAAACGCGCCCGTCCCTGCAGCGACGATCAGGCATAATAGCCCCCATTTCCAGGTAACCAGAAGGGCGCGGCGGGCGGCATCTGCCGTTTCGCCAATGAGTGCGGAAAAATCTAATCGATCAGATGGCATGGAATCGAATGCTTGTTACAGATACCGGGCGGCATAGAAGCCAGGGGCAGATAAGACAATGGCTGCCGGATCCCGCCAGCAGCCATGCTCATTATGAAGTGACCTTGCCGCCCTGGGCTCGGGAACCTAGTCGTCGCGGCGCGCGTCCGGCAGGCGGTCATTGATATCGTCGCGAATGTCCAGGATTGTCACGATCAAGCCAGCGACAACGCTGGCGGCAACCCAGCCACCACCGGCAATCGCGAGAAAGGTTAACCCTTGAGCGAGCGGCCCGGTAATGCCAAGCAGCTCAGTCGCCGCAATCCCTTTCTGGGGCACAGCGTTGTAATAGGCCAGACCGATTCCGCCGATCAATGTGGTCAGATAAGCCACATAAACCATCAGGCGGAAGCTATTGATAATAAAGAACTTCATATCATCCTCATCTTATTGCGCTTGCCCTGGCCCAGGATGTTCTTCCCAAACCCGGTCAACATAACTGCGGACAGCCAGCCAATTAGCTGCCTTCACAAGTGGTCGCGATCTCCATGCCGAATGCCATGAACTGCCCCATCTGTTCGGAAGTCATATCACTCATCATTGACTGCATGGCCGCATCATCGTCACCGCTTTTGGCGGCCTTGATCAGCATGTCGACCATTTTACCATCGAGCTTGTCGACGGCTGCTTTCGCCATGCAATCACACTCGGCGGCACTCATATCGCCATCATCCTTGCACAGTTTGGCAATTTGGGCCTGCTTGCTGCCGCCGCCGCAACCGGCCAGAACCAAAGCAAACGCAGACGCGAAGAATAGCTTTTTCATTACGATCCCCTTCTCCTCACAGTATCGCGCGATGAGGGTTCCATGAATCTGACGACAAGGCCAGAAAAAAACAGCTATTCCCTGCGAAGCAACCGGTCGAGGCCGAGCCGCCCCTTGCCACTCGACAGGAATTGCGCCTTCACAGCGACGCGGTCATAGGCCGTGTTCACCCAATCCTCGAAGGAAATATCCTTGTCCCGTGCAGCTTCGAGATAAGCCTCGAAGAACGCATCGAGCAAACCCGTTTTTCCTTCCCGCATGTGAAGGTATTTTTTCGAGAGTTGCGAAGCGGCAACGCTGACGGGCTGTTTTTGGCGGTAGATCATGTAGAGCGCACTCATCAGACCCGCCCGATCAGCGCCTGACTTGCAGTGCATCAAGGCCGGATATTCTATCCGCTCGAACAGCACCTTGGCGCCCATGATCGCCTCGACCGTGGGCGTATCGCGTGAAAACACCTGAAAGTCGATCAGTTCGACACCGGCAGCTTCGCAAGCCTCTTTCTCTAGCAGGTAATAGCCGCGTGTGCTCGGCCCTCGAAGATTGATGATTGTGCGAATACCCCGCAACCGGACATGCTCTTCGATCTGACGCGGATTTGGCTGGTTGGAGCGCCACATTTCGTGGCTGATCTGATGCAGGTTCTGGAATCCTTCACGCAGGAAGCCATGGTCGCCAAATGTCAATTCGCGTGCGGCCCGTGCCCGGCCTGGTGGCGTCGACAGGTCAGCGGCGACATGCGCCTTGCGTTTCTTCTTGCCGAAAAGTTTCATACCAGCGCGTTAGCCGAGCCTCGGGCCATGAGCAAGACATGTCCGGCTGTCACCCAGCGCTGGAAAGAAACCGGTAACCCTGTTGCGCTAGCGTCCCCACCACACAGATGAGCCAACCGGAGACAGCCAGATATGCGCATTTTGACGGCAATCAAACTCGGACTTACCGCCCTGGTTACAATGCTCGCGGCCCTGCCCGCCAGCGCTTTCGGTATCGGCCTGCAGCCAACCACAGTGGAAATGACCATTGAGCCAGGTGAACGACAACGTCAGATCATCAATATCGGCAATGTCCATACCGAGAAGACCATCTCGCTGACCATCGGCCTGGCAGACTGGACATTGGACAAGAAAGGCCAGATCGAACTTGCCCCTCCCGGCGAGCGTGAGGAGTCCGCTTCCGAGTGGGTCCGTTTCTCCCCAGCTTTCATCACCCTGAAACCGGGCCAATCCGAACAGATCATCGTCGATATGGCAGCACCGATGCGCACGACCCGCGACGGCGATTTCCGGTTCGCCATGATTGCCTCGACCATCCTGCCCGAGACCCGTAGCGGCCAGTCCGGGGTCTGGAAGAAATATCAGATTGCCAGCCTGTTCTATCTGACCATGGGCGATAGCGAGAGCAAGCCTGAGATCACGGCCTCAACCCTCGCTATGACGGATAGCGGCCAACAGGCCGTCAACATCACTTTCGAGAATGCCGGCAATGCCCATGCCCGCCTGCGCGGCGAAATCGCCATTTCTGGCGACGGGGCTGAGCCGATCAAGATGCCGATCGAGAACCTTGTGGTCCTGCACAAGGGCAAACGAGACTGGTCAGCCCTTCTACCTAGCCAGCTGCCGGCCAATCCAGAAATTTCGGTCCAGCTGGAAAACACCTACGCCCCGCAGAGCAGCAGCGGTCTGGTGGCACTGGAAACCTACAAAGCCCCCCTCGTCATGAAGGAGGCCGCGATCTCAGAAGATGTGACGGCGTCTGACGATGATACCAGCCTCAACTGATCCCATAACCGGATTACATCGCGCTGGCCTTGCCTTGACTGTTGCCCTGTTGGTCAGCGCAGCTCCGGCGCACGCGACATGGATCGACGATGACCCGATCTGTGAGAATTTTGGCTGCGTCGTCGTGCACGATGGCATCTCGTTCAGTGTCTATGATAATTACGACATCGCCGCCGGGCGCCCGCTTGCTCCGGGCGAACCGCTGATCCAGCGAAACAGCAACACATTGCCTGGCACCGGTACGGTCAACCCGGTCATCACCGGCTCGCTGGCAGAGGCCCTGTCGACAGCCCCGCTCGCTGATCAGGGCGTCATGCTGGGCATCGATACCGATGGCGACGGCATTGGTGACCGCTTTCCCCTCGACGGTAACAATAGCGGTTTCCTTGACGCCGGTGACAGTCTCAACCCGTTCGACATTACTCAGGCAACCAGCATTGTCGGATCGTCCACATCGTATCAGCGCAGCTTCTACATCTCATCGACGACGGACTTCTACATGGCTGCTCAGGCCGTGACGGGCCTAAGTGGCATGGGTATTGATGCGACGAACAGCCTGAACACGATCGGGTTCACCTACCAGCTGACACCCCGCGGCAATGATGATGGCATGGCCTTCGGCCAACGCGCCCAACCGGGCCGGGTCAACCGCCCCATCGGCAATGTCGCGACAATGGCAGACCTTGTCGGCCAGCCCGTGCACATCATGGAATTTCGCAAATCGATCAAGAAACGAGGCGCCCCGACAATAGCCGACCAGTCTGTTCGCTTCGACTATGTGTATGATTTCGGTGGTTATGATCTGTCCATGGGGAATGGCGAACTGAACTTCGAAATCGAGTTCAGCTTCTATGCCAGATAGCCAGCCCCTTTGAGCAGATTGGCCGTCTCGAACAAGGGCAGGCCAACAATCCCGGACTAGCTACCACTGATCCTTTGTATCAAGGCGCTGGCCAGTCCCTGGATGGCATAGCCCCCTGCTTTTCCAATCCCTTCGCCACTCGCCACATATTGCTCGATCTCACGCCCTGACAAACGCTTCAGGATCACGCGTGTATCGCTCAACCGCTCGCTGCGCTGGCCATCCGGGCCGAGCAGGCAGACGGATGTCATGACATGATGCGCCCGCCCACTCATCAAGCGCAGGCAATCTCGCACTTCGTCATCATTTTCCGCCTTGGGCAAGATCCGCCGCCCAACCGAGACAACCGTATCACCCGCCAGGGTCAACTGGCCCGGCTTATGAACTGCATCAGCCTTCTCGCGCCCCATACGCACGGTGTAGAGGCGCGGCGTTTCCCCTGGCCTTTCGGTCTCATCAATGTCGGCAGGCGTGACCGCATCTGGCACAACACCGATCTGGGCGAGTAGTTGCAACCGGCGTGGTGATGCACTGGCCAAGATTAGAGGCGGTTTGGTCATAGTATCTTGAACGTCGCATGGGCCATGGCGATCGGCGCATCGTTCGCGCTCACCAGGGCCCTGGCAAAACACAGGTTACCGCCAAGCTTGACCGGCTCCGGGCTGATCTGCATCCACTCACCCAGCCTGCCTGAGCCAAGATAGTCAACATTCAGCGAGACCGTAACCAGGCCTTTGCCGGTTTCACGCGCCTGATTGGCCAGCGCGAAGACACAGGTGAGCCCCATCGCATTGTCGGACAGCGACGCGATGACACCGCCATGCACCAGCCCACGCGAGTTGCAGTGAGCAGGAGACAGGACCACACCCATTTGCAGCCGGTCATCCAATTTTCGTGAATAGATCGGTTCCCAGGGGTCGGTTACAGCCGAGCGGCGGAAATGCTGCTCAAAGCCGTCGGGAACCAGATTATCACCCACGTGTCGCTCTATTTGAAGCGGTAGGTGATGCGACCCTTGGTCAGGTCGTAAGGGGTCATCTCAACCAGGACCTTGTCACCGGTCAGGATTCTGATGCGGTTCTTGCGCATCTTTCCGGCTGTATAGCCGATGATCTCGTGATCATTCTCCAGCTTCACGCGAAAGGTCGCGTTCGGCAATAGCTCAACAATAGTACCGTTGAACTCGATAATTTCTTCTTTGGCCATCCGGGCTCCATTTCAATCAATGCGATTTCGCCGCATCCCAACTTATATGGTGTGCTTCGTAACTTTCGTCACCCCATAGGGCAAGAACCTATTGCGCCTGCCACTGTCGAGCGGTGCAAAGCAGTGGGCGGGAGACATAGATGATACCAATCGCCAGGACAGTGCCTAACCAGAAGAGATTATCGCAAAGCAGCGTGAGGTTGAAGTGCGCCCAAGCAAAGGCGAGACAACCGGTCAGGCGGTGAGCGCAATCGCTGCAACAGCGTTCAACGCGCTCGCCAATCGCGAGGCCCAACCAGATCGTGCGGCTGATTAATGTTGAAAAACAGGTCTTCGTCCCCTTTCGGCCAGTAGACGTCAATCGCTTCGGTCGCTTCCAGTGCGCCAAACAAGCTTTGTCGGCCCGTTTGTGCATAAGCCACCACGCCGTCAAAATAACTGACTGGCCAGAAGGCGCACACTGGATGACGACGCTCGCCGCAACAGGCAACAGTTGGTCGATCAGCAGCTTCGCTGCCGCTTTGTAAACGTGCCAGACAATTCACTGGCAACCTTGGCATATCGCATGGCAGCGTCAGGAAACCCGCCAGCGCCTCCTTCTGAGCCCAGACAAAGGCCGCTAGCAAGCCAGCCAACGGACCGACGACTTCGGTTCTATCCACGATCTCCGGAAATCGATCCTGCTCCACTTGCCCAGGCTCATGTACGCTGATGACGGTGGGACAGTTCCAACTCGAAGCGAGGTCCATGGCGTGGTCAATCAGCCTCTGTCCGTAAAACAGCAGGTGTCGAAAGCCATGTGCATCATCCTTTGATCTGCCCTTTGAATCTGGGCGATCAGGCTCTACGATTCGATGCGGCATCCGAAAGCATGTGCAGATTGAAACGTACGCCGACCAGCTTCATCCCATAACTTGATCAAGATCAATCAATACATCGCGCCTTAGGCTCGCCCTGTAGACGATCCAACTGCTCACTCCCTTAACTTAGCAACATTATTGCCCCTAATACGCGAATTTCATTCTTGCTTCGTTTGATGGGCGTTGGTTAGTCTTGCCTCATCAAGAGGAGACGAATTATGCGAGTTCGCGGACTAATCTTGCTTCTTGTTTTCGCGCTTGCGGTATCCTTTTGGACGACAGCGGATGCACAAAAGCTCAAAAATGTCAGCCCGACCAAGTATGATACGCGCGCGCCAGCGAAGAATTTCGCTTTCCACTCTGCTACGCCGCTTGCCGAATGGCGCAAGGTCCTCGACCATCAGGACATTCTTATTGTCAGCTATCGTGCCGAAGATCGCTTGGACTACCTGTACGGCATCCTCGATCAACGGGGCAAGCGCCCGAAATGGCTTTTGCAACCGCACTATGAGGATATTCGCGAGTTGGGCAGCAATTCTCTGGCGGTCACACGCGTTTTATATGCTGACAACAATGTCTGCGTCCTGAACCTGATTGAAGGGGGCTGCCAGGAGACCGACTTTGCCTGGAGCACCAAGCTTATTTATGATGATTTACCTTCGCTTCCAGACTGGGTCCAACCGTATGCGCTCTATTCGAAGACCGAGCGCGAACATATCTATGACGTGCAGCTGTTCTGGACCAATGAGCGCCCGCTGACGATCATTCGAAACGTGCTGGCAAGCAAGGATAAGCAACGTCCGCTGACCAAGATATTTGCGCTCGGTGAACGCCTCGTCATCCGCACCGTCGACGAGGCTGATAAGATCCGAGACGCGATCCTATCGCGCAATGAAGACGGGACCATATCGATCGACTATCGGCCTGCCTTCTCGATGGTTGAGATCGAAGGCATTTTGAACCCAGTTAGAAACGGCAAGGTCGACTGGGCGGCGAATACGGTCTTTCGAGACTTCATACCGATGCAGACCGCGAATGGTGAAATCGGGCTAGTCTGGCCGATGTATGAACTGGACGACGAGCTGATATCGATGCCCAAAGGCCTGCTCGGACTATTGCCTCTGACGTTCGGCTATCAAGAGAACCGAACTCTGTCGGGCAAGTTCGATGAGGACGAGGTCTCGGCCTGGTATTGCTGCGAGTTCCCGCTGGTCTGGGCGGTGGCCTGGGAGACCGAGGACGGGGCCGCCTATGCGACCATTCCTCAAATCGAGCTGCCCGGCTATTCGGCTGTGCTCGCCTCTCGGCAGGCTGCAATCTATTCCGAGATCGAGCAACTTTGGGAGCCCGGCACAGACACCGGATACAATGCTCGCAATGCCCGGGCCCGCGGAGAACTGATTGGCAAATATGCGCTTCACCGGCGCGATGGGCAGGTCGACGTCATCGCAGGAGACAAATACGCGACGCGCACCGGATCCACGATGATTGTGGAGACCACTGTATCCGAGCAGGGATTCTCCTCTTGGTTGCTGACGGCTATGCAGACCGAGGCTCAACGACAGGCCGATGCCACCGCATCCTTCGATGCTTGGCAGGAACGGAAGCGCGTCCAAAAGGAGGCGCATCGCCAAGCCCTCGCAGAGCAAAGCCAGCGCCTCGCCCGAGAACGCCAGGCGGCGCGTGAAGCACGACAGGCCGAACTTGATGCCGCAGCTGCCGCGAGAGAGGCCGCCCGGGGTCCGAGCCGATGGACAGAGAAAGTCTATGGCGGCTGGGCGCTGGCGCGCGTTGGCTATTGCAACACCAATACCTGGCAAACTGACCTATATGCCAAGGCAAATGCCAAGAAGGCATGCACGGATCTCGGCGGGAACCCGGGCGTCACTTACGTTGTTGGTAATGGCTATGATCCGTTCGCCCCCAGCGCAGATCAGTGTTATTCAGCGCAGGCTGTAACAGAGTGCGAGTTCTTTGAGTGACCGGGCTTTGTGTTCTCCGCCTTGGTGCTGAGAACATACGTTTCTGAGCGTCCTAAACTCGCCCCAAGACGACCGCTGAGCGAGCAACAGGAGACCGTTACCCGAGGTCTTAAACGCTTGAAGCGAACGCTCGCGACATCTGAATTGCGAGCATCGGCGGACAGTGGAGACGTCGGATTAGGAGGCGTCCCGGGATGAAATAGCCTCCAGCTCGGAAACGAGTGAAGCGGCCTGACGGTCAATGTAGGCAAGGAGTGCACGAGTAGTGGACAGTTCACTCAGGCGTGCGTTCAAGGCGCCGCGCAGATTCTCGGATTGATAAATGCGGTTCGCCGAGCTGACGATCAGTTCGACATTGTCGGGCGGCATGCAGTCATTGAAAAACAAGTCAGGAGTTGTACCCGGCTGGCTTGGCTCGAGATTCGCCGCTGAAAGGCAATCGGCCATAACCAAAGATATGCGGCCCTCGATCAATCGACGCGCTGTGGCACCGTAATCGGATCGAAATGTCAGCGCT
>CBDUKI010000085.1:0-9348 GCA_965367765.1 uncultured Henriciella sp. | reverse complement strand
GGGCAGGGAAGCCAGGACGTATATAATAGACAGGACGTAGTAGACCCCTGTGAAGATCATTCCGCGAAGCATGACTGGTCTCCTGGTTCGCTGTGTCTATTTCTGGAGGATGATCGCCATGATCGCGTGCACGAAGGCGTCGACATGCTGGCTGAATGGGCCAGGCAGGCGGTTGTAGATCTTGTTCTGTCCAGCCTGCATGACAACGCCGAGGCACATGGCCGCGGTGAGGGCCGGATCGGCTTTTGGAATATCGCCATTCTCCATCATCAGGGACAGGAGTTTTTCCAACACGCTGACGGGGTCATCCGCGCGTTTGGTGTCGTGCGGCAGGAACCGGTTGAGCGAAACCAGGTGAAAGGAGAACATCAGCCAGTCATCATCGGCAATCTCGCAATAAGCGGTCACCGCGCGGCGGACCTTTTCCTCCAGACTGCCAGACGAGAGAAAGGCCTCTTGCAACATGGAGCTGAGCCGGTTGTGGGTTTCCATAAACAGGGCAAGCGCCAACTCATCCTTGCCCTTGTAGTGGCGATAGAGCGCGCCTTCTGAAACACCCGCCTCATCGGCGATTTCGCGCGTGGTTGAGGCGTCGACGCCATCATTGACGAAAAGCTTCAGCGCAGCGCGCTCAATCTTCGGGCGGGCATTCCGGGCGCGGGGGCGTTTCTGGTCAGTTGTGTTCATGAGGTGATGAACTCCTTGTTGTGAGCGCTTGCTAACATATGGGGTAAAGCCTTGCAAGTGATTAATTGCTCACAAATTCACGATTGCCTGTGCGTTCCATCAGGTTCATTGTTAAGGCCAGAAAATCATATTGGGAGAACGTATCATGGCCGACGGACATGGCGCACCGCCAAAGGCGAAGTTCCACTCTTTCGTGGAAAGCACAAAGGAAGACTGGGATGTCATTGCCGAGGAATCAAAGGCGTTCAATCGCGGGCTGGCGCAACGGGTCCTGACGCACCTGCGATTGCTGGAAGGCGATTACGGTGGGTTTCCGATCGACCGTCTGGCGCACTCCCTGCAAACGGCGACCCTCGCGCATCGTGATGGCCGCGACGAGGAATATGTCGTCTGTGCGCTGTTGCACGACATTGGTGACACACTGGGCAGCTTCAATCACCCGGATGTGGCCGCTGCGATCCTGAAACCGTTCGTCTCCGAGAAGAACCATTGGATGGTGGCCAATCATGGCGTCTTCCAGGGCTACTATTTCTTCCACCATCTCGGCCTCGACCGTGACATGCGCGATACGTTCAAGGGCCACCCTTATTACGAATATACGGCGCAATTCTGCCATCTGTATGATCAGGCTGCGTTCGATCCAGATTATGATCATGAGCCGCTGGAATTCTTCGAACCAATGGTCGAGCGACTGTTCGCAGCGCCGAAGAACTCGATGTATCTCAAGGCGCTCGAGGATGGCGAATAGGGCCGGCGAGGCCTGACCTGCGATAAATTTGCCGCACTTCGCGATGTCTGCACTGGCCGATATTGAAGCCGGGGTGCGGCCACGCAATATCAGGTCGGAACCGGACGCACCCGGTTCATTGCTAAAACGGCGGGGCGTCGATATACGGGCGCTATCGTTTTCTATGGGAGGCTGACAAGCCGATGCGTAAAACCTCATTTCTTGCTTTGATGGCGCTCGTTGCTGCGCCAGGCGCCTTTGCACAGGACAGTGCTGCCGGTGGTGGCCTGCTGCAAAGCCTGATCATGTTTGTTCCGCTCATTCTGATCTTCTATTTCCTGCTCATCCGCCCACAGAATCAGCGTCAGAAGAAGCACCGCGAAATGATTGAAGCGGTGAAGAAGGGCGATACGGTCGTCACGGCTGGCGGCCTGATCGGAAAAGTCACCAAGGTGGCGGAAACCGAAGTGACCATCGAATTGGCCGACGGTGTGCGCGTGCGCTCGCTGAAGGGCATGCTGGCGGATGTGCCGGGCAAGACCGCACCTGTGCCGGCGAACGACACCTCTAAGAGCTAAACAAGGGGCGGTTGCGCCATGTTGAATTTTCCAGGCTGGAAAGTCGCGCTTATTTCCCTGGTCCTGCTATGGGGTGGGCTGCTGGCCCTTCCAAACCTGTTCTCGGACGGTTTCCTCGGTATCCAGCCGCGCGATACCGGTGCGACAGACCCACAGGCCGTGGCGGCCTATGAGCAGCAGATGGCCGAGGCGGAAGCCTCCTGGTGGCCAGGCTTCCTGCCCAATAACAAGATGAATCTCGGCCTCGACTTGCAGGGCGGGGTTTACCTGTTGATGCAGATCGACCCGGACGAAGTGGCGGCTAACCGGCTACAGCTGGTACAAGGCGATATTCGCGATGCGTTCAGCGCGCGCGGCAATCGCGAACTGATCGAGCGTGAGATCCCGGTCCAGAATGGCGATCGTCTGACCATCGAGCTGAAGCGACCAGAGCAGATGAGTGAGGCGCTCCGTCGCCTGCGCCGTATCAATCCGGACATTGCTCAGACCCAGACCAAGCTGATGAGCATCAACCAGACGAACGACCGGTTCATCCAGATCACGGTGCCGGAAAACGCCAAGACGGCCCTGGCCCATGATGCGCAGGCCAAGATGATGGAAATCGTCCGTCGCCGGATCGACCCGGATGGTGTGTCAGAAATCTCGATCACGCCGCAGGGCAATTCGCGGATCATCCTTGAGGCGCCGGGCGAGGCGAACCCGCGCCGGATCAAGGGGATACTTGAGCGCGCTGGACGGCTGACCTTCAACATGGCCGATGTCAGCCCATCCGCTGTGCGTGCGGCCAGCACGTCGCGCCCGCCACCGGGGCAGGAACTGGTCGAAAGTACTGACTATGGCCAGGTGCTGATCCGCTCGATCCCGGAACTCTCCGGCAGTGACATTTCCTCCGCCAATCGCGGGTTTGACCCGGACGACAATTCCCCGGCTGTGAACTTCTCCCTGTCGGGCAGCGCCAAGCAGAAATTCTACAACCTGACGCGCAACAATCGCGGCAAATATTTTGCCATCGTCCTGGATGGGGTGGCGATGTCCGTGCCACGCATCAACGAACCGATCCCCGGCGGCAACGTGCAAATCACCGGCAGCTTCACGCTGGAGGAAGCCGATGACCTCGCCGCGATCATTTCGGCGGGTGAATTGCCGGCCAAGCTGAGCTTCCTGGAAGAACGCACGATTGGCCCGCAGCTTGGACACGAATCAATCGAGGCAGGCTCACGCGCCAGTATCTTCGGCTTGGTTCTGGTCGCGTTCTTCATGATCCTGGCCTATGGCCTGATTGGCGGTTTCGCGGTTGGCTCCCTGGTTGCCAACATCACGCTCATCGTCGGCGCGCTGTCGGGCTTCGGTGCCACGCTGACCTTGCCGGGGATTGCCGGGATTATCCTGACCATCGGTATGGCGGTGGATGCCAATGTGATCGTGTTCGAGCGGATACGTGAGGAACAGCGATCCGGGCGCTCGCCAGCGACGGCCATTCAGGCCGGGTATGAGCGTGCCCTGTCGACTATTCTCGACGCCAATATCACGACCTTCATTGCCGCGGCGATCCTCTACATGCTTGGCTCTGGCCCGGTAAAGGGCTTCGCCGTGACCCTCGCAATCGGTATCCTGACATCGGTGTTTACTGCCTTTGTCGTGACCCGCTGGTTCACCGTTATCTACTTGCGCTGGATGCGGCCCAAGCGGCTGGCCATGTAAGGAAGGAATACGATCATGCTTCTTCGACTATGGCCTGAAAAAACCGAATTCAAGTTCATGAGCCTGCGCTATGTGGCGATTGTGGTCTCGCTGCTGGCGCTGGCCGCCTCTGCCGCGATGCTGGCGACCCGCGGCCTCAACCTGGGGATCGATTTTGCCGGCGGTTCGGTGATCGAGATTGTCCAGCCTGAGGGCACGAGCACGCAGGATGTGCGCGATGTGATCACGCCGCTCGGGCTTGGCGATGTTTCCGTCAACAGTGCGCGTGGCACAGGCGAAGACGCCCAGGACCTTGCTGTCATCCGCTTCGAGACCCAAGCCCCGCAAGCCGGGGAAGACCCTGATGAAGTGCAGAAACTCGCCAATGAGCGGGTTGTCGATACTTTGATCGCTGAACTTGGCCTCGACCGGGAGCAGGATTTCCGTTCGATCTCAAGCGTGGGACCGAAAGTGTCCGGCGAGCTGTTCCGAAGCGGGATCATCGCGCTTAGCGTCGCGCTGCTTTTGATGATGGTCTACATCTCGTTCCGCTTCCAATGGCAATACGCGCTTGGCGCTGTGGTGGCGCTGTTCCACGACGTCATCCTGACCATGGGCGTTTTCGCGCTCACCGGCTTCGAGTTCAACCTGGCAACCATTGCCGCTCTGCTGACCATTGTCGGTTACTCAATGAACGATACGGTGATCGTGTTCGACCGGGTCCGTGAAGAGGCCCGCAAGTACAAGAAGATGCCATTGTCAGAGGTCATAGACCTGGCCATCAACGCAACCATGTCACGGACATTGCTGACCTCGGGCACGACGCTCCTGGCGCTGGTCTCGATCTTCGTGCTGGGTGGTGAAGTGCTGCGCGGCATGAGTTTCGCGCTGATCTTCGGTATCGTGGTCGGGACGTATTCATCCGTCTTTGTGGCATCAGCTGTTGTACTGCTGCTCGGCATTGATCGCGGTGAGAAACCCAAACGTGAAGTCGAGGGCTTTACCGGCGTCTAGGGATTAGGCTGCGAGGCGTTTTTCGACTTCCCGCTCAAGGCGGTCGCAAACGGCTGTGGCAATATCAGCGCTCGACGTATTGTCGATGGCGGTTGCGCGACAAGCCTGCACCAGAAGGTTGAGCAGGGCCGAATCTCCGGCCAGATCGTCGCTGGTTCCGACCAGCGTTTGCAGGCAACCGGTCAGACGGGTCAGTGCGCCGCCGCCATAGGCGCCCGAGGCCCCGTGCAGGTTGTGTATGGCCTGGGAAAAGGCCTGACGGGCCTCCTTGCTGGACATGTCAACCTGAACCTCCTGCCAGGTCTTGGCGAGACGGTCGAGGTCGGCATTCATCCACAGCTCGACATCAATCGTTTCGACATCCACATCAGGTTGGTCCTGCATCTTCAGGTCCCGTGGATCCGGTTTGGGGCCCATGACGCGTGTAATATCTACCTTGGGCACACCGTCTTCCGGCGGCTTGGACTTGCCAGTCAAGCGAGAAAGAAATGACTTAACCATTGGGCCAGCATAGGCCGATTGGTTTAACAAAGCCCTTCGCTATCAACAATTTAGGTGGTTAGTAGGCAAACTGCTCGCGCAGGATGCGTTCGTCCAGGGCGTGTCCGGCATCGAACAACATGGTCAGGCGCTGGTTGCGATCTTCCTGGATCGACACGGCAACCACGTCGCGTACTTCCTGGTTATCTGCTGCTGCAGCGACCGGACGTCGGTCGGGGAACACGACTTCGATATCGACCTTGGCATCGTGGCGTAGCAGCGCGCCGCGCCAGCGCCGTGGCCGAAATGCGCTGACGGGGGTCAGGGCCAGCAAGTTCGCCCCGATCGGCAGGATCGGCCCATGGGCTGACAGGTTGTAAGCGGTCGAGCCAGACGGGGTCGCCACCATAAGTCCGTCGCAGGACAATTCCTCCATGCGGATCTTGCCGTCGACGATGATTTTCAGCTTGGCCGTCTGGGCCGTTTGGCGCAGCATCGAGATTTCGTTGATGGCCAGGCGCTCGTGCGTCTTGCCTTGCAGGTCCTTGACCAGCATGCGCAGCGGGCGAATGCTGGCCCGTTCTGCCTGGTCGATGCGCTCTGGCAGGTTCTCCTCGTCATATTCGTTCATCAGGAAGCCGACTGTGCCGCGGTTCATGCCATAGACGGGTTTCTGGTCATCAAACCGGCGCCGCATCGCATCCAGCATGGCGCCATCGCCGCCGAGCGCCACAATCACGTCGGCCTGGTCTTCCTCGACCTGTCCATAGCGACGGATCAGGCGTTGCAAGGCGGCTTGGGCTTCCGGGCGTTTCGAGGCACTAAAGGCAATTCTTGCGGTCATGGCCACGTATGTCGGGGGCAATTCGCGCTGGGTCAAGCTCCGTGCTGAATTGCACAGCCCGGCCAGAAGGCGTACGATGTTCACCTGAGAACAAACGGGAGAAGACAATGGCAGACGGAATGGTGAATACCAGTTTGAAGGGAAAAGTCAGCGAGGAGGAGTGGAATGCGCGCGTCGATCTGGCCGCGATGTATCGCCTGACTGCGCTGTATGGATGGGATGACCTGATCTTCACCCACATCTCGCATCGTGTGCCGGGGCCTGAGCATCACTTCCTGATCAACCCGTACGGGTTCCTGTTCGAGGAAATCACCGCCTCATCACTGGTCAAGATCGATCTTGATGGGAATATCGTCGAAGACACACCTTACATGGTCAACCCAGCCGGGTTCACGATCCACTCAGCCGTTCATGCCGCGCATGACACCGCACATGTGGTCATGCATCTTCATACCGATGATGGCGTGGCGGTTTCCTGCCAGAAGGAAGGCCTTCTGCCGCTCAGCCAGACAGCGATGATTGCCCGCCATGATCTTGCCTATCATGACTATGAAGGCGTTGCGCTGGACCATGGCGAACGTGAACGCCTGGTAGCGGACCTTGGTGACAAGTCGCTGATGATGTTGCGCAATCATGGGACGATGGCCCTTGGTCGCAATGCTGCGGAATGTTTCATGCGCATGTTCTTCCTGGAACGGGCCTGCTCGATGCAGGTGCGCGCACTGACCGCTGGCCGCGATGGCGTGCTGGAAGGGACCAAGGAAGTTCAGGACGTGGTCAAGGGCCAGTCCAATCCAGAAGGCATGGCGGTTGTGTCGCAGCGTCTGGCCTGGCCAGCGCTGCTGCGCCGTCTTGACCGTGTCAGCCCAGGTTATGCGGACTAGGTGGCTGCCAACTAGGGGTTATCCCGTATAGGTATTTTCAGCCTGCGGCTTTTGATACCGTTCCAATCCGCGTGGATCGCCCCTAGATAGCCCTGAGCAAGATTTTGGAACCTGCCTGATGAAACATCTCAAAGCCTTTGAAGACGCGCTGGAAACCATTCACGACGAAGGGCGCTACCGTGTATTTGTTGATCTGCAACGTCATCGTGGCCAGTTTCCACGTGCGACGGCGCGGTTCGAACATGGCGAGCGCGAGATTATCGTCTGGTGTTCGAATGATTATCTCGGCATGGGCCAGGACGACACGGTTCTCGACGCGATGCACGAGGCGATTGACGGCTTCGGAGCCGGGTCGGGCGGTACGCGCAATATTTCAGGCACGACGCGCTACCATGTCGACCTTGAGCGCGAGCTGGCCAGCCTGCACGGCAAGAGTGGGGCGCTTCTGTTTACCTCTGGCTATGTTGCCAATGATGCGACGCTGTCCACGCTTGGCAAGATCCTGCCTGGCTTGATTATCTATTCCGATGCGCTGAACCATGCCTCGATGATCGAGGGGATTCGCCGCTCTGGTGTGGATCGCCGGATTTTCCGCCACAATGATGTCGAGCACTTGCGTGCGCTGATGGAAAATGACGACCCGGACCGTCCGAAGCTGATCGCCTTTGAGAGCGTTTATTCCATGGACGGCGATATTGGTCCGATCGAGGCTTTCTGTGATCTGGCCGACGAGTTCAACGCGCTGACCTATCTCGACGAAGTTCATGCGGTCGGCATGTATGGTAAAGAAGGTGCGGGCGTCGCGCAGCGCGACAATGTCATGCACCGCGTCGACATTATCGAAGGCACGCTCGGCAAGGCCTATGGTGTCATGGGCGGCTATATCGCCGCGCATGAAACGGTCATCGACGCGATCCGCTCAACCGCCTCTGGTTTCATCTTCACGACATCGACCTGCCCGGTCATGGCGGCTGGGGCGCTGGCCTCGATCCGCAAGCTGCGCAGCGATGAGGGACGCGAGCTGCGCAAGTGCCACCAGGCTCAGGCCGCGCTACTGAAGCACAAGTTCCGTGATGCCGGCCTGCCGGTCATGGATAGCGAAACGCATATCGTGCCGCTGCTGGTCGGCGACCCGGAAAAGTGCAAGGCGCTTTCCGACACGCTCCTGTTCGATTTTGGCATCTACGTGCAGCCGATCAACTACCCGACCGTGCCAAAGGGCACGGAGCGCCTTCGCTTCACACCCGGCCCGGTTCACACCGAGGAGATGATGAACGATCTGGTCGCAGCCATCCTTGCCGTGTGGAAACAGCTTGGCCTTACAGAGGGCGAAGCGGCCGCCTGATCGGCTTTTGAAGCCCAATACGACAAAAGCGCGCCCGTCACAGGCGCGCTTTTTTCATGTCTGGTCACTGGATCGGGCGTCAGGACTTTTTACGTCCGAGGCCGATTTCCTTCGCGAAAGCCGAACGTTTCTTGGCATAGTTCGGGGCCACCATCGGATAATCAGCCGGCAGGCCCCAGCGTGCACGATATTCGTCAGGCGTCAGGTCGTAACGCGAACGCAGGTAGCGTTTGAGCATTTTCAGCTTGCGACCGTCTTCCAGGCAGATGATGTGGTCTGGCGTGATGGATTGCTCGACCGGGACGGCCGGGGCCTGCCGCGGGCTCGTTTCGTCCCGGCCTTCGGCAATGTCTGACAATGTCGTGTAAACCTGCTTGATCAACCCGGGCAGGGCGTCGGATGCAACCGCATTGTGCGAGACGAAGGACGAGACAATGTCTGATGTCATCTCGAGCATGTGAGTATTGGTACTGTCCGCCATCGTAAATTCTTCCTGGCTAGGCTTCGATACTCGCCAATATTCTTGGCGATGTTCTGAATATTCCCCGAAGCGCACGTAACACAGATTATTCATTACGCAAGAGTAATGACTGTTTATCATATATTTGAAACCCACAATAGCGTGATCGGCGGCTTGCCGGGCGGGCCTGTGCACCGTAAATAGCCAGCATCACCAAGGAGTCGCCGATATGCCTGATACTGCCTCACCGACTGCATTTGATGCGGCCAGCCTGTTTGCAACCTCGCTGGCCGAGCGCGACCCGGCGGCCGCCGCCCGCCACGCCCTGAGCGCCGGGCACCTGGAGCGCGCCACGGAGCTGGCGTGGGCCGGGGCCGAGGCGCTCGTCGCGGGTCACGCGTCGGTGGACGCGGCCGACCTCCTCCTCGAGGTGGTGGAGGCGCACGAGGCCCCGCCGCCGGCGCTGCGCGCGCGGCTCGTGGAGCTGCTCTGGATCGCCGGCGCGCACGGCGCCGCGATCACGCACGCCCGGATCCTCGCCGACGACGCGCCCGACGACGCCGCGGCGGCCCTGCGCCTCGGCCGGCTGCTCACGCACGCGGGCCACTACGACGACGCCGCCGAGCGGCTGGAGCGGGCGCGCGAGGAG